>NZ_JBTNDI010000011.1:0-103309 GCF_054511075.1 Arthrobacter sp. TMS2-4 | reverse complement strand
GGACGGACCCGGGATGGCGGGATGTGCACGCCCGCGGACCCCAGGACGAGGAAGCGGCCACCGGCCTGGGGGTGGGTGGCCGCTTCCGCGTCCTGTGTCCTGCGGCGCCGACTACTTCTTGCGCGTCTTCGGGTCGAGCGCCTCGCGCAGCGACTCGCCCAGCAGGGTGAAGCCCAGCGCCGTGATGACGATGCACGCACCCGGGAGGAAGGCGAGCTGGGGCGCGACCCCGAGTTCCGCCTGCGCGTAGGTGAGCATGCGTCCCCACTCGGCGGTCTGCGGCAGCCCGCCACCGAGGCCGAGGAAGGCCAGCGCGGCGGCGTCGATCACGGCGGTAGCCAGGCTGAGGGTGGCCTGCACGATCACGGGACCCATGCTGTTGGGCAGCAGGTGGCTCATCGTGATCGTCCGGCGGCTGAGGCCCAGGGTCTGCGCCGCGAGGATGTAGTCGGCGCCCCGCTGCGACAGCATCGTGGAGCGCAGGAGCCGCGCGAAGATGGGAATCTGCGAGACGCCGATGGCGATCATGATCGCGTAGGTGCTCTGGCCCAGCATCGCGGCGATGCTCACGGCGAGGAGGAGACTGGGGACGGACAGCAGGATGTCCACGAAGCGCATGATCACGCTGTCCACCCAGCCGCCGAGACCGCCGGCCAGGACGCCGAGCAGCATGCCTCCCGCGAGACCGAGCGCTGTCGAGACGACGCCGATGAGCAGCGAGGCCCGGGCACCCCAGATGAGCTTGCTGAGGACGTCCCCGCCGAAGCGGTCCAGTCCCAGCGGGAATCCGTCGATCTCGCCGGGACCGGGAATGCTGGTGGGGGTGATCGACGTGCGTCCCGGGAGCTCGTCGCCGCCATAGGGCGCGAGGATCGGCGCGAGGATGGCCACGAGCAGGAACAGCCCGATGATGACGGCACCGACGATCGCCTGCGGGTTCCGGCGCAGCCGGAGGTAGGCGTCCTTCCACAGGCCGGTGCCGCGCCCGGTGTCGATGGCGGGATCGTTCGGGGCCACGGAACCGTCCGCGGCGGGGGGCAGGATGGTACTCATTGCACACGCACCCTCGGGTCGATGACGGAGTAGGAGAGGTCGACGATCAGGTTGATCAGCGCGTAGAGGACGGCGATGAAGATGATGAAGCCCTGGAGGACCGGGTAGTCCAGGCCGAAGATGGCATCCCGCAGGAACCGGCCGATCCCGTTGAAGGCGAACACCGTCTCGGTCAGCACCGCACCGGAGATGAGCAGGCCCAGCTGGAGGCCGATCGTCGTGACGACGGGGAGCATCGCGTTCCGCAGGATGAAGCTGCCGCGGATGGTGCTCTCCCTGAGCCCCTTGGCCCGAGCGGTGCGCACGTAGTCGGCGTTCTGCACCTCCAGGACCGAGGCGCGGGTGATGCGGACGATGATCGCGAGCGGGATGGTGCCGAGGGCGAGCCCGGGCAGGATCAGATGCAGGAAGGCGTCCCAGGCGGCGTCGTACTCGCCGGTCAGCAGGCCGTCCAACACATAGAACTGCGTGTAGTGGGTGGCATCCATCCGGGGGTCCTGTCGTCCGTCCGGGGGCAGGAGCGACCACTGGATCGCGAACAGGTACTTGAGGATGAACGCCAGGAAGAAGACCGGCACGGTGATGCCGATCAGGCTGAGGACCACCGAGCCGTGGTCGATGAACCGGCCGTTGTGCCGCGCGGCGAGGTACCCGAGCGGGACGCCGACACCGATGGCGAAGATCAGGGCGATGATCGTCAGTTCGACGGTGGCGGGGAACCGGGTGGCGAACTCCTCGAGGACGGGACGACCGGTGTTGATCGAGACGCCGAAGTCGCCCTGGAGCAGCCTGCCGATATAGGTGAGGTACTGGGTGATCAGCGGGCGGTCGAACCCGTACAGCTCGTTGATCCGGGCGACGGCCTCCGGGGTCGCCTTCTCCCCGAGGAGGGCCGTGGCCGGACCTCCGGGAAGGCTCCGGACCCACAGGAACAGCAGGACGGACAGGCCGAACAGGGTGGGGATGAGCAGGGCTAGCCGCTTACCGATGACGCGTAACACTGGGGATCCTTCCGGGGAAACCGGGATGCAGGGCGGGGGTAGGACAGAGCGGGCCGGCCACCGGGATCAGTGGCCGGCCCGCACTGGGTGAGGCTACTACTCGCTCAGCTCGATCTCGGTGAAGACCTCGTCGTTGACGGGGCTCGCCGGGTAGGAGGTGACGCGCGGCGCGAACGCCAGCGACGGAGCGGGATGGGCGAGCGGGATGGCCGGGTTGAACTCGGCGATCTGCTCATTGATCTCCTTGTACAGCTCGGTCTGCTCGTCGCGGTCGCTCATTCCGCGGGCCTCGTCGAGGGCCTCGAACAGCTCGGGGTTGTCGAAGCCGAACTCCAGCTTCTCCTGGCCGAAGAAGACGCCGATGAAGTTGTCGGTGTCGTTGTAGTCGCCCGTCCAGCCGAGCAGGTGCAGGCCGTGGTCGGGCGTCGCCTGGATCTGGTTCAGGTAGTCCGGTGACCAGGCGGCGGGAGCAGGCGTCACCGTGATGCCCACCTCGCTGAGCTGGGCCTGCAGGTTGGTGAAGACCTGCTCCGGGGTGGGCATGTACGGACGCGAGACGTTCGTCGGGTAGTTGAACGTGACCTCGAAACCGTCGGGGTAGCCGGCCTCGGCGAGCAGTTCCTTGGCGCGCTCGGGATCGAAGTCGTAGGTGGTGATGTCCTCGTTGTACCCGTCGACGACGTCGGGGATGAACTGCGTGGCCACCTTGGTGCCTTCGGGCAGGGTCTGCGCCACAAGGGCTTCCTTGTCGATCGCGTGGGCGATGGCCTCGCGGACCTTCGGTTCCTTGAGCTCGGGGATGGCCTGGTTCATGCCCAGGTAGAGGATGGTGAACGGATCACGGGGCGTGATGTTGTAGCCGGCGTCCTTCAGGGACTGCGTGTCGGCGGGCGCCACGAGGTCGTACCCGTCGATGTCGCCGGCTTCGAGGGCCTGGCGGCGTGCCTGCGGGTCGTCGATGATCCGGAAGATCGTCTTGGTGATCTGGCCCTTCTCGCCCCAGTAGTCGTCGTAGATCGAGATCTCGAGCTGCTGGCCGACGTCCCACGAGTCGAACTTGAAGGGGCCGGTACCCACGGGGTGGCCGAGGGCGTATTCGCTCAGCGAGGGAGCTTCAGCGGTGCCGCCGATCTCGTCGGCCGAGTACTCCTCGAGCGCCGTCGGGCTCTGCATGGCGAAGGCCGGCAGCGAGAGCGCCGGGATGAAGCCGGCGAAGGGCTTGGCGAGGTTGATGGTGACTTCGTTGTCCCCATTGGCCTCGCACGACTCGTAGATGGCGTTCTCGGGGCTGTCGGCGAAGCCCCGGAACAGCGACCCGTAGTAGTACGACGTCGACTCGGCCTGCTGGATGCCGGTCCAGTTGTACCAGCGGTCGAAGTTGAAGCAGACGGCCTCGGCGTTGAACGGGGTGCCGTCGTGGAAGGTGACGCCCTCCTTGAGCTGGAAGACCGTGGACAGGCCGTCCTCGGAGGTCTCCCAGGACTCCGCGAGCAGCGGCGCGGGGTCGGCGGTGCCGGGTTCTACGCCGATGAGGCCCTCGAAGATCTGCCGGCTGACGCGGAAGGACTCGCCGTCGCTCGCGAAGGCGGGGTCGAGCGACTTCGGGTCGGAGGACGCGGCGAAGACGAAGGTGGAGTCGACGGCGGAGTCGCCCTCGGCGCCGGTGTTCTCCTCGCGCTGGCTCTGGACGCAGCCGGTGAGGAGGAGTGCAGCGATGGAGATTCCCGCGGTGAGTGCAGCGCGTTTCCTGGCGAAACCTGCGCCGCGCACGGATGTGCCTCGGTTGGACATGTAGTACTCCCTGGTGACGAGTGATTCCTGGCGGCTGTGCCGGATCCCGGGAGACCGCGACGACGAACGCGCTGATAGGTGTGATGAGCCTAACTTCCAGACGGGGTCCGGACAGCATTTCGGAAGACCGGGTGGTTACGATTTGATATCGACGACACGCCCCGCGGGCCCGCCGACGGCGCCAGGGACCAGGAGGACCGCCGGCCCGTCCTCCTCCTCGGTGCCGCGCGCTGCGCCGGGGCACCCCTCGGCGACTACTCCACCTTCCGCTCCTTCGTCCTCGCCCAGTGGAAGCCCATCCGGGAGGTCATGGGGCGCCGGACCACCCAGACCGACGAAGCCGGACCGGGACCGCTTCGCCGGAACCATGCTGAGGCTCACGGCAGGCAGGGCGAGAGGGACGGCCTGTTCGTGCTGCGGCACAACGGCCGGTCGGTGGCCCGGACGGGCCCGCACGGACAGTCCACCACCTGGCTCCGGGCCCTCCCGGTCAGGCGACTATCCGCGCGTGCACTGTCCCGCGGAGACGGTGTCGCCCAGGTTCCCTGCGCTCTCGGCGATGGGTTGCAGTTCCTCGAGGGAGAGCGCATACCCGACGGGCGCGTCCGCCGTGGACTTCGCGAAGACGACGCCGACCACCCGGCCCTGCAGGTCCAGCAGCGGACCTCCCGAATTCCCCTGCTGCACGTTGGCGGCGAGGCTGTAGATCTGCAGGGGTTGGGGGTCCGCGCCGTAGATGTTGTTGACGAGCACGGGCGAGAGGACCTGGACGCTCGCCGGTTGGATCCGGTAGGGGCCGCCCGCGGGGTAGCCGGCGAAGGCCGCCGTCGACCCGTTGGAGAGCTCCTCGCCGAGGGGCAGCGGCGGGGCCTGCAAGCCGTCGACGGCGATCACGGCGACGTCGCGCACGGTGTCGAGCTGCACCACCCGGCCCTGCAGCGCGCCACCGCCCGGTACCTCCACGACGGGCCGTTCGACGCCGGCGACGACGTGCGCGTTCGTGATGACTCGGCCGGGCGCGATGACGAAGCCCGAGCCGGTCTGGTTCTGCCCGCACTGGAAGGCCGTCCCGGTGATGCGGACCACCGACGCGCCCGCTTCAGCGAGCTCGGGCGTGTCCACCGAGGCGTCGGGGACCTCGGCGGGGGCTGCGGGCCCCACGCTCTCGAGGATGGTGGGGATGCCGTCGTCGACCGCGATGGACCTCAGCTGGGCCATCCACGTGCGGACAGGCCCGGGGGTCGCCGAATCGATGGTCCGGATGACCTGCGAGGACGCGAGCTGCTGGGACAGGAACGGAACGCCCAGGGTCCCGACGCTGAAGGCCAGCATCGACAGCACCAGGGCTGCGACGACGACGTTCACCACCCCGCCGAGGATGCGGTCGATGAGCCGCAGGGGCGGGAAATCGGACCAGCGGCGGATGGACGCCCCGAGGGCGGAGCCGATGCCCTGCCCGACGATGACGAGCACGATGACCGTGCCGATGACCGCGATCAGGCGCCACGGATTGTCGGGCACCCAGCCGCTGACCAATGGCACGGCGAAGAAGGCGGCGACGGCTCCGGCGACGAAACCGGCGATGCCGCCGAGGGTCACGAGGAAGCCGTTTCGGAGCCCGGCGACGAGATAACCGAGGAGGACCACCACGAGGATGATGTCGAGGAGGGTGAACTCCCCGAGGTTGACTTCCGGCACGTACATTCTCCCCTGGCTTCGGGTGCGGGACGGCGGCGCGGGTCCCGGCACTGCGAGCGATTCTAGCGGCGAAGCTTGGGAGAAGGCGGGGAGGAATCCCCGCTCCCCGCCTGCAATCCGGGCCGGGAACGTGTAGCGGTCGTCACAACAGCCCGGGTACGGCAAGATGGACAGGAGAAGGCGGCGGTGACCGCCGCGGGACGACGCACTACACACGCATCAGGAGAATCAATGGACATCGAGGTACTGCGCCGGGCACCCCTCTTCGCATCACTGGGAGACGACGTCTTCGCTGCGCTCACGGACGAGCTGATCGAGGTCGATCTGCCCCGCGGGTCGTCGGTCTTCCGCGAGGGCGATCAGGGCGATCAGCTGTACTTCATCGTGTCCGGCAAGATCAAGCTCGGACGCACCGCCCAGGACGGGCGCGAGAACCTCCTCGCGATCCTCGGCCCCGGCGAGCTGTTCGGCGAAATGGCGCTCTTCGATCCGAGCCCCCGCACCGCGACCGCGACGGCCGTGTCCGAGACGCGTCTCGCCGGGCTGAAGAACGAGAACCTCCGCGCCCTGCTCGAGACGCGCCCCGAGGTCTCGGCCCAGCTGCTGCAGGCCCTGGCCCGCCGCCTGCGCCGCACCAACGAATCGCTGGCCGACCTCGTGTTCTCGGACGTCCCGGGCCGCGTCGCGAAGGCCCTGCTCGACCTCGCTGACCGGTTCGGTCGACCGGCCACCGACGGCGTCCTCGTGGCCCACGAACTGACGCAGGAGGAACTGGCGCAGCTCGTGGGGGCGTCCCGCGAGACGGTCAACAAGGCCCTGGCCGAGTTCGTCCAGCGCGGCTGGCTCCGCCTCGAGGCGCGCGCCGTCGTCATCCTCGACATCCAGCGGCTGCGCCAGCGCAGCCGCTGATCGACGGCGCCTTGTCGGCGCCGTCCGCCCCTCTCCCAGCGCGCGGCACCGGACGGGGAAGAGGGGAAGTCCCGGCGAACGCCGGAGCCGGGACGCCCGAGGAGCACAGGAGCCGCGGTCAGCGCCCGCGCTGGACCGACCCGCCCTCAGTGAGCTTGGGGCACTCGACCTGCAGCATGAGGTCGCCGTCGTGCTCGGCGAGCTCCGGATAGTAGAGCTTCACCGGGCGCTTGTGGGAGAGGTAGGCGATGCAGCCGCGCGAGGAGCCGATCTTCTCGAGGATGATCTCCACAGCCGGTACCGCGAGCTCGCTCAATGTGCAGCCCACGGTATTCGGCTGGGCCACCTCGTCGCCGAGCCGGGTGGTGTCGCGGTCGGCCACCTCCTGGGCGGCCCACCGCCATCCGCCCCAGACACCCTTGCTCTCGAGGATGCTCGGCTCCTGGTTCACGGGCTGCGCGGCGGCGAAATAGTGCGTGTCGAACCGGCGGTGGGCGAAATCCGGGGTGACCCAGTGCGACAGTGGCTTGATGAGGTCCGTCCGGACACCGAGACCACGTCGGCTGAGGATGTCCGTGAACCGGCATTCCCCCTCGTTGATGGCCTCGCGTGCTCTCATCCACTCCCTGGCCTGGGTGCCCTCGACCATCGACGACGCATCAGGCCCGGCCAGCAGGACACCTGTCTCCTCGAAGAGCTCACGGATGGCACACAGCACGTGACGCCTCGCCACCCGGTGGTCCTCCATGCCGAGCGTCTTCGCCCACATCGCCGGTGTCGGGCCGTACCAGGGGAGCTCGTCGTCGTCGGACTCCTCGATGCTGCCGCCCGGGAAGCCGATCACGCCCAGCGGGGACTGCCCGCGGCGGTAGGAGAGGTAGGTCTCGGTGCCGATCGCACTGTCTCGCAGCAGGACCACGGACGACGCCGGACGCGCCTTGAGCGGCGTGCGTTCCCCGTGGTCGACCCAGCTCTGCGCTGCCGTGCGCTGGTCAGGGTGTACAGGGAAGAACCTGGTGCTGAGACGGTCCACGATCTAGGCGAACTCCGCGATGATCTCGACCTCGACGGGCGAGTCGAGAGGCAGGACGACCACACCGACGGCGGACCGGGCGTGCACGCCGGCGTCACCGAGGGCGTCGCCCAGGAGGTCCGACGCACCGTTGATCACACCCGGCTGGCCGGTGAACGAGGGATCGGAGGCGACGAAGCCCACGACCTTCACGATCCGCGTGATGCGGTCGAGATCGCCGATCGCGCTCTTGATCGCTGCCAGCGCGTTCACCGCGCAGATCGCCGCGAGGTTCGTGGCGGTCGCGGCGTCGACACCCGCTCCGACCTTGCCGGAAGCTGTGAGTTTGCCGTCAATGAAGGGGAGCTGCCCCGACGTGTAGACGTGCTGGCCGCTCACGACGGCGGGGACATACGAGGCGACCGGCGGGACGACGGCGGGAAGGGTGACCCCGAGGTCGGCGAGACGCGCCTCGACCCCGGAGATCACGGGATTTCCTGCGGACACTGCTAGCTCTTTTCCCTCTTGAGATAGGCGACGAGGCCGTTGCCGTCGGGTCCGGGAACTACCTGCACCAGCTCCCATCCATCGTCACCCCACTGATCCAGTATCTGCTTCGTCGCGTGGATGATGAGCGGAATCGTGGAGTACTCCCATTTGGTCATGAAGAAAGCCTAGCGCGTGCTTGTAAACTGGAATAATGGCTGCGCGCAAATCACCCCTCTTCGACACGGCTACCACTCTCGGCAAGATCATTGCATTCCTCGGAATCAGTGGGCTCGCCGGTGTGCTCGCCGCAGGCCTCCTCGTACCGGTTGCCGCGGCTGCCGGAACGGGGGCTTCCGCTTCGATCCAGTTCTTCGAGGAACTACCGGCCGAGCTGGAACGCGAGGCACTGGCCCAGCCCACGAAGATCCTCGCGGCCGACAACTCCCTCATCGCTACCCTGTACGAGGAGAACCGGCAGCCGGTCACGCTCGACCAGGTGTCGCCGTCCATGAAGGACGCCCTCATCGCGATCGAGGACTATCGCTTCTACGACCACGGCGGGGTGGACCTCGAAGGGATCTTCGGTGCGATCGCCAGCAACCTCACGAGCGACACGACCCGCGGAGCCTCGACCCTCACGCAGCAGTTCGTCACCAACGTCCTCAACGATACGGCCCGCCAGAACGGCGGCACCGTCACGCTGAGCGGCGGGAAGTCCGTGGGCGACAAGCTCCGTGAGATGAAACTCGCCATCGCCGTCGAGAAGGAGCTGTCGAAGGAGGAGATCCTCGAGGGGTACCTCAACATCGTGCAGTTCAGCGGCACGAGCTACGGGGTCCAGGCGGCCTCGAAGTACTTCTTCAACGTGGACGCGAAGGACCTCAACATCCAGCAGAGCGCCCTGCTCGCAGGCGTCGTCAACGGGCCCACCGTCTACAGCCCCATCGAGAACCCCGAAGGTGCCCTGCAGCGCCGCAACCTCGTCATCGACGCCATGCTCACGCGCGGCAAGATCACGCAGGAGGAGCACGACGCCGCCATCGTGACGGACCTCGGCCTGAACGTCACCCCGACGCTGAGCGGCTGCGTCGGTGCGGCCCAGGCGCCGTACTTCTGCGACTACGTCTCCCACCTCATCCTGAACGACCCTGCTTACGGCGAGACCCAGGAGGACCGCCAGAAGGTGCTCTACCGCTCCGGGCTCACGATCAAGACCACGCTCGACGCCCGCGTCCAGGCCGCTGCGCAGACCGCTGTGACCGAGACCGCCAACCCGGACACGACCGACGGCAAGGTGGGGCACACGATGGTGAGCCTCGACCCGAAGACCGGCAACATCCTCTCCATGGCCCAGAACACCCGGTACAACCCGGAAGCGGGCTCGGGCAACACGGTCCTGAACTTCAACGTCGACCAGTTCGACGGCGGCGACCCCACCAAGAGCCTCGGCGGCGGCGGCGGCTTCCAGCCCGGCTCGACCTACAAGCCCTTCACGGTCGCGGCATGGCTCGAGGACGGCAGGGCACTCAACCAGTACGTCGACGGCAGCAAGCGCACCTACCCGCAGGGCGATGAGTGGGATGCCAGCTGCGCACGCGGAGGCGAGTTCGAGATCCAGGAGGAGGACGGCTACACACCGCAGAACTACGGCGACACGAACTACACCGACACCACGATCCTCGACGGCCTCGCGAAGTCCCTGAACACCATCACCATGTCCAGCGCGCGGGAGCTCGATCTGTGCCGCATCCGCGACATCGGCTACGACCTCGGCGTCCACCAGGCCAAGAGCTCCGAGGGCGAGGAGGAACGCTTCGCCTACCAGCCCTCCGCCCTCATCGGCGGCGGCGGCGAAGCGGCTCCCATCTCGATGGCCAAGGCCTTCGGTGGCTTCGCCAACGAAGGCGTGGTGTGCGACCCCCGCGCCCTGACCGAGGTCACCGCGGTGGACGGCACGAGCTACCCGGTCCCCGCCGTCGCCTGCGAGCGGAAGATCCCCCAGGACGTGGCACGCGGCGTGAACTACGCCACCCAGCGCGTGATGACCCAGGGCTCGGGCCAGCTGCTCGAGTACGGCGACATCCCGATGGCCGGCAAGACGGGCACCAACGACGCCCGGTCGCAGACCTGGTTCATGGGGTACAACTCGGGCATGGTCACCGCGAGCTGGATCGGCAACTGGCAGGGCGAGGGCCCCGACAGCTCACTGAGCGGCCTGCAGATCGGCGGCCAGGTCTACCCCGAGATCGACGGCTCGCTCATCGCCGGCCCCTCCTGGGCCCGCTTCATGCAGCAGATCCCGGGACTGTACGAAGGGAAACCCTTCGCTGATCCTCCGGCCCGTATGATCAACGGTCCGCAGCGCGGCACCACGCCGGGCGGGAACAACCGCGGGAATGGCACGGGCGGGTCCCCCGGTGGTACCACTGGTGGAACGGACAACAACAACGGAGGAAACGACTAGCGTGACATCGACTCAGACATCCCGGAGCGGGGCACCGCTCGGCTGGGCGGCAGGGCTCATCCTGACCGCCGGGGCCGCAACCCTCGCCTATGCTTCGGCCGTCGAGCGCACGCTCTATGAGGTGCGGGAGGAGACGCTTCCCCTCCTCCCGCCGGGCGCGGCTCCCCTGCGGGTCCTGCACCTGTCGGACATCCACATGGTGCCGGGGCAGAAGTCGAAGGCCGACTGGCTGCGGAGTCTCGCGAGCCTGAAGCCCGATCTCGTGGTCAATACGGGTGACAACCTCAGCCACAAGAAGGCCCTGGGTCCCCTCCTCGATGCACTCGAACCGCTCCTGTCGGTTCCCGGTGTCTTCGTCCCCGGCTCCAACGACTACTACGCGCCGATGCTCAAGAATCCGCTGCGCTACTTCGCGGGTCCGTCGATCGCACCCAAGGAGTCGACGCCGCAGGATCTGCCGTGGGCGGACATGTTCAGCGCGTTCGGTGCGGCCGGGTGGGTGGACCTGACGAACCGGTCCCAATCGATCGGCTTCGGGAACCTGCGCATCGATTTCACCGGTGTGGACGACCCGCACCTGGCCCGGGACCGGTACGTGCCCTACCCGTCCGGAAGCAGCACGTCGGCCGAGGCGCCACACATCCGGGTGGCCGTAGCGCATGCGCCCTACCAGCGCGTCCTCGACTACTTCACGACCGGCGGCGCGGAGCTCATCCTGGCCGGGCACACGCACGGCGGACAGGTCTGTGTGCCGGGCTACGGCGCCCTGCTCAGCAACTGCGACCTGCCGACCTGGCGCGCCCGCGGGCTCACCCAGTGGGAGTCGGACGGGCGCTCCGTCCCCCTCAACGTTTCGGCGGGCATCGGGACCTCCCGCTTCGCACCCATCCGTTTCGCCTGCCGGCCCGAAGCCGTGCTGTTGACGCTCACGGCCCGGAGCGGCAACTAACCGGTACCCGCCTGCCTGCTCGCCACGGAGGCTGTGACCCGCGTTACAGCCTCCGTGGCCTAGGATCGTTGCTGAGGGACACCAACAACCATCGATCACCGAAGAGTTGGCATGAAGAAGCAGAACACCCTGTGGGAATCGCTCGGCCGTCTGTACCCGCACGTCAAACCCATCGTTCCCCGGCTGCTCCTCGGGCTGCTCTGCGCGCTCGGCGCGAGCCTCATGGCCCTCGCGATCCCCCAGGTGCTCCGCGTCCTCATCAACGACGCCCTGGCGGAGGGCGGGTCCGCGCGCACGGTCTGGATCGCATCCGGCGTCGTCCTGCTCCTCGGCGTCCTCGAGGCGACCTTCGTGGCGCTGCGGCGCCAGTTCGTCATCGCACCGGCGACGACGGTCGAGACGGCGATGCGCACGTCCTTCTACCGCCACCTGCAGAACCTCACGGTCGAGTTCCACGACCGCTGGGGCAGCGGGCAGCTCCTCTCCCGCGCGATGAGCGACCTCAACCTGATGCGGCGGTGGATGGCCTTCGGCCTCATCATGCTGGTGGTCACGTCACTGACCGTGGTGATCGGCGTCGTCATCATGTTCTTCATGAGCTGGATCCTGGCCCTGATCTTCCTCGCGGCCGCCGTGCCGCTGATGGTCTACGGCTACCGCTTCCGCACCTCCTACAGCCGGGTGTCCCGCAAGAGCCAGGACCAGGCCGGCGACCTCGCGACGACGGTCGAGGAATCCGTCCACGGCATCCGGGTGCTGAAGGCGTTCGGCCGCAGCCGCGAGGCCCTCGAAGGCTTCGAGGAGCAGGCCGAGGAGCTCCGCCAGACCGAGATCCACAAGGCGAAGTCCCTCGCGACCTTCTCCATGGTCGTCACGCTGCTGCCCGAACTCGCCCTCGGCGCCTCCCTGATCGTCGGAGTGATGCTGGCCGCGGCCGGTGACGTGAGCATCGGCGCCCTCGTGGCGTTCTTCGCGACCGCCGCCGCGGTGGCCGGGCCGGTCGAATTCATCGGCCCGCTGCTCGCCATGACCTTCACGGCGAAGACCGCGATCGACAGGCACTACGAGGTCATGGAGTCGGAGAACACCATCACCGACCCGGCCACACCCGTGCACCTCGAGGCGCCCCGCGGCGACGTCGTGTTCCATGCGGTCCACTTCCGCTACCCCGACGCGCAGGACGACACCGGTGACGTGATCGCCGGCGTCGACCTGACCCTGCGCGCCGGCGAGACCATGGCGCTGGTCGGGGTGACGGGGTGCGGCAAGAGCACGCTCCTGCAGCTCGTCCCCCGCCTGCACGATGTGACGGCCGGCAGCATCACCATCGATGGCGTCGACCTCCGGGAGTTCACACTCGGCGAACTGCGGACCCTCGTCGCGGTCGCCTTCGAGGACACCACGCTGTTCTCGAACTCCGTCCGCGACAACGTCCTCATGGGTTCCGACGCCACGGGCGCGGAGGCCGAGCGGGTCCTCGCCGAGGCCCTCGACGTCGCGCAGGCCCGGTTCGCCTACGACCTTCCCGAGGGCCTCGACACCCTCATCGGCGAGGAGGGCCTCAGCCTCTCCGGCGGCCAGCGCCAGCGCCTCGCACTGGCCCGCGCGATCGCCGCGCAGCCGACCGTCCTGGTCCTCGACGACCCCCTGTCCGCGCTCGACGTCGCCACCGAGGAGCGCGTCGAGGTGGGCCTCCGCGCCATGCTCCGCGCCACCACGACGCTCATCGTCGCGCACCGGCCGTCCACCGTCGCCCTCGCCGACCGGGTGGCCCTGATGCAGGACGGGCGGATCGCCGACGTCGGCACCCACTCCGAGCTGCTCGCCCGCAACGACCACTACCGCTACGTCATCGCCAGCCTCGACGACGAGGAGATCGCCCAGCTCGGGCGCATCGGTGAACCCGTGCACGACGACGAGGAGGCGCTGGCATGAGCCGCACCACGTCGGCGCCCGGCGAGGCGCCGAAGGACAGGGACGGGCGGGGCTCCACCTCCGCCGGCGTCCTCAACGAGGACGACGTCCTCCTGAACCGGGCGCAGAGCAAGTCCGTCCGGTCGCGGTCCTTCCGCCTCCTCGGCTCGCTGATCCGACCCAACCGCCGCCAGTTCCTCTGGACCGTCCTGCTCGTCGTCGTCTCGCAGGCGGCCCGGGTGGCCGGACCGGCGATCATCGCGTTCGGCATCGACCGCGCCCTGCCCGCCCTCCTGGCTGGCGATCCCCGCCTGCTGTGGTTCGCCGGCGGCACCTATCTCCTGGCGGCGGTCCTCGCAGCCGTCCTGACGGCGGGCTACGTGCGGGCGACGGCGCAGCTCAGCCAGGCGATGCTGCTGGATCTCCGCGTACGGGTCTTCCGGCACACGCAGCGCCTCAGCCTCGAGTTCCACGAGAAGTACACCTCCGGGCGCATCATCTCCCGGCAGACCTCCGACCTCGAGGCGCTCCGGGAGCTGCTCGACTCCGGCGTCAGCTCCCTGGCCTCCGGCGCCATCTTCATGCTGTTCACCGCCGCCACGATCTTCGCCCTCGACTGGCGTACTGGCCTGCTGATCCTGGCCGCGGCGATCCCCATGTTCTTCCTCGCCCGCTGGTACCAGAAGCACTCGCAGATCGCCTACCGGGAGTCCCGCGTGGTGTCCGCGAGACTCATCGTCCACTTCATCGAGACGATGACCGGCATCCGCGCCGTCAAGGCGTTCCGCCGGGAGAAGGTCAACGCCGATCGCTACGACGAGCTGGCGGAGGACTACCGCCGGGTCACGGTCCGTTCCATCAACCTCAACGGCGTCTTCCAGCCCGGGCTCGTGCTGATCGGCAACGTGACCCTGGCCGTCGTCCTCGTGGTCGGCGGCTTCCGGGTCCTCGACGGCACCCTCGAGGTCGGGGCGCTGCTCGCGCTGCTGCTCTACAGCAAGCGGTTCTTCCAGCCCGTGGACCAGATGGCCATGTTCTACAACTCCTTCCAGTCCGCCGCCGCGGCACTGGAGAAGGTCTCGGGCCTGCTCGAGGAGGTCCCGACCGTACGCCCCCCGAAGCATCCGGTCCCCCTCCCCGATCCCCGGGGCGCCATCGAGTTCCGCGACGTCGAGTTCCGCTACGGCACCGGACCCGTGGTGCTGCCACGCCTGGACCTGACCATCCATGCCGGGCAGACAGTGGCCCTCGTCGGCCAGACCGGGGCCGGCAAGTCCACGCTGGCCAAGCTCATCGCCCGGTTCTACGACGTGTCCGAAGGCCGCCTCACGCTCGATGACGTCGACCTCCGCGATCTCGCGCCTGCTGACCTCCGGCGCGCCGTCGTCATGGTCACCCAGGAGGCCTTCCTCTTCAGTGGCTCCGTGGCGGACAACATCGCCCTCGGCAAGCCCGAGGCCCGCCGTGAGGAGATCGTCGCGGCCGCGCGCGCCGTGGGGGCCGAGGAGTTCATCCTCGAGTTGCCCGAGGGCTTCGATACGGACGTCAACAAGCGCGGCGGCCGCGTCTCGGCAGGGCAGCGGCAGCTCATCAGCTTCGCCCGCGCGTTCCTCGCCGATCCGGCGGTCCTGATCCTCGACGAGGCGACGTCGTCCCTGGACATCCCGAGCGAGCGCCTGGTGCAGGAGGGACTGCAGAAGCTCCTCGGGAACCGGACGGCGCTGATCATCGCACACCGGCTCTCCACCGTGGCCATCGCCGACCGCGTGCTCGTGGTCCACGACGGCCGGGTCGTGGAGGACGGGACGCCCGCCGAACTGATCGGCGGCACGGGACGCTTCGCCACGCTGCATGCGGCGTGGAAGGACTCGCTGGTCTGACGCCCGGCGGGTCCGGTGCCGGTTTTCCTCGCCGCTCATCCTCCGCTATCCTTGGACAGTTGATGTTCGGGAGGTCAGCCTCCCGGAAGCGACATCGGGGTGTGGCGCAGCTTGGTAGCGCGCGTCGTTCGGGACGACGAGGTCGCAGGTTCAAATCCTGTCACCCCGACCACTGGCACGAAGGGCCGTTGACCTGCACACATGCAGGTCAACGGCCCTTCGCGTTTCGCGGCTCGTTCGTGGAGCCCGGATCCACGGCCTACCTCGGCGTGCGGTGTGGCTCCTTGTCGGGGGTGGTCGGCATGGTCGCCGATGATGCCGCGCCGCGGGGCCAGGTCCAGGCGGAGCGCAGGATGAAGGCCAGGAGCAACACTTCGACTCCGATGGAGACGCCGTAGAAGGCGGCCCACTCCCAGGTCGCGCCCGCAGCGTTGAACATCGAGTACGGGATGAGGAGCGCTGCGACGACGAGGTTCGTCACGCGGCTCACCCGGGCGGGCAGCGTCATGGAGAGCACCACCATCAGGGCAGGGACCGACACGGACACGAGGAAGACGGTCAGCAGCGTCGCGCTGATGTCGAACTCCCAGACGAGGCCGTTCAGGATGCCGTCGACGACGCCGGGCTTGTAGAAGTTGAAGATGTCGACATAGACGTAGAGAAACGTGAAGCTGGTCCATGCGGCGGCGATCCTGGCCTGCACGGGCATGCGCCGGTCCTCCAGCGGGGAGCGGGACTGCGGGTCCTTCGACGCGGTGTGGGATTGAGATGTTCTCATCGGAAGCTCCATCTGCAGTGGTCGGGTGGGTGCTTCCACCTTCACGGATGCCGGCGTCGGGCACATCGGCCCGAGGGCCTGATCCGACCTGGCCGTCGGCAGGGCCGAGCTCCTGTACTTTCGGCCGATACCCCGATCACGCGCGCTGCCTAGACTGATCAGATGGCCATCACCGCACTCCACGCGCTGTGGGCCGAACCTCGACCACTGCACCCCCCGGACCCGGGGCCGAGGGACTGGGCGCTTGTTACTGCACTGCTCTGCTGGTCCGTGCTGGAAGCCGTCCTTGGTCAGGACCTGGCACCGCGCCCGCTGCTGCTCATCGCTACGCTCGCGGTCCTCGGCCCCCTGCTGTGGCGACGCACGCATCCGCTCGTCGCGGTTGTGGTGTCCTTCGGCACACTGGCGATCATCGAGACCGTCAGAGTCCTCACCGGGCTGCATGGCGCTCTGCCCTCAAGCGTCTCGGCCACCCTGGTCCTGACCTACGCCCTGTTCCGCTGGGGTTCCGGTCGGGAGGCCGCAGGTGGCCTGGGCGTGATTCTGGTGTGGCTGCCTATCACCCTCGTCGCCAACCCCGCCGGCCTGGTCGAAGCGGTCGCCGGATACGCCTTCTTCCTGTTCGCCGCAGCTCTGGGCGCCGCGATCCGCTATCGCGCGACGACCCGCATCCGCGACATCGACCAGGCCAAGGCCCGCGAACGCGAACAGCTCGCTCGGGAGCTCCACGACACCGTCGCCCACCACGTCTCGGGCATCGCCATCCAGGCCCAGGCAGGACGCGCCATCGCGGCCTCCCACCCCGAGCGCGCCGTCGAGGCCCTGGCCATCATCGAGGATGCGGCGACCCGGACCCTCACCGAGATGCGCGCCCTTGTCGGCGTGCTCCGCGGCTCACAGGACACCGAGTTCGCGCCGCAGCCGGGCGTCGCCGAGGTCGAGCAGCTCGCCACGGACGGCCGGACGCGCCCCCGCGTCACGGTGACGCTCTCCGGAGAGTTCGACGACCTCAGCCCGGCGGTCGGGGCGGCGATCTACCGCATGGCGCAGGAGTCCATCACCAACGCACGACGGCATGCCCGCCACGCGACCCGGATCACCGTCGCCGTCACCGGTGGCGCCGACCGGGTACGGCTGACCATCGACGACGACGGCTCCTCCGGCGCCGGCGGCCGCGCCCCAGCAGGCTTCGGCCTGGTGGGGATGCGGGAACGCGCGTCACTGCTCGGCGGAACCTTCGATGCAGGCCCCGCCGAGCGGGGCTGGCGCGTGGAGGCGGTCCTGCCCCGAACCGGGACGCCAGGATGAGCATCAGGGTCCTCATCGCCGACGACCAGCCCATCGTGCGCACCGGGCTGACGATGCTGCTCGACGCACAGCCCGACATCGACGTGGTCGGCGCTGCCGCTGATGGGCGCGAGGCAGTCCGTCTGGCACTCGAGCTGCGCCCCGACGTCGGCCTGTTCGACATCCGCATGCCGCTGATGGACGGCATCGAAGCCACCCGCCGTCTCGCGGGCCCCGACGTCGCCGACCCCCTGCCGATCGTGGTGATCACCACCTTCGACCTCGACGAGTATGTCCACGGAGCGCTCAAGGCCGGCGCCCGGGGGTTCCTGCTCAAGGATGCCGGACCCACCCTGCTGACCCAGGCCATCCACGCGGCCGCCGACGGAGACGCGCTGATCGCACCGAGCGTGACCGTCAGACTCCTCGCAGCGTTCGCCCACGCACAGCCCTCGGCACCGAGGCAGCCGCTGGAGCCCCTCACCACCCGGGAGGAGGAAGTCCTCGTGCCTGTAGCCCAGGGCCGCACCAACAACGAGATCGCCGGCGAGCTCTACATCACTCCGAGCACCGTCAAGGCGCACGTCGCCAGCGTCATGCGGAAACTCGGCGCCCGGAACCGCGTCGAGGTCGCCATGTGGGCCCACGAGACCGGCCGCATCTGACGCCGCAGGCTCCCGCCGTCTGGGCAACAGCCCGCACGGGCGGGCCGCTTGCCCGGGTGAGGTCGGCAGCCCCGGGGCCCATCACCAGGCATCACCCCTCACGGATGAGGCCCCACTCCGGGCGCACCGGAACGGCGGCCCGGAGAGGGGTGGCGGACCGGCGGCGGTCAGCGCGCGGAGACGGTCACCACCTCGTACCCGTCGGGATCGACGACGCCGAACTTCGCGTTGACGAGGGCCAGGGTGTTGCCGAACAGCGCCACCGTGGTCGGCACCTCGAACAGGGGGCTCGTGATGATGTCCTCGACCTCTCCGCGGGTCAGGTCCCTCGACAGATCGATCCGGCTGACCTGGTTGATCCTGTTCTGGACGGCGTACACGGTGTCCCCCTTGGCGAGGATGCCGTCCACGTTGGGGAGCGCCCCAGTGGCGATGTCCGCGCTGATCCCCGTGTGCGGGTCGACGGTGTAGATGGCCTGGTTCGCCGAATGCGCCACGATCAGCGTCCTGCCGCGGTCGACCGACGTGATGCCGTTGAGGTTGAAGCCGGGCGTCACCGCTGCTGCGGGCCCGGACAGGGCGATCGTCTCGGGTTCGCCGAGTGCCCCGTCACGGCCCACGGGGACGAAGTACAGCTCCGCACTCCGCGAATTGGTGAAGTAGGCGCCGTCCCTCGTGAGTGTGACGTCGTTGATGAAGGCATCGCCCGTAGCGAGCTGGAAGTCCGCTACGGGCGCGCCCGTGTCGGTGTCGTAGACATAGGCCTGGCCCGTCGGTCCGCCCGAGACGAACAGGAGGCCGTTCCGCACATCCGCCTCGAGGCCGACGGCGGCCCTGCCGTCGGGTGCGTCGATGAACAGTTCGGCCGTCCCCTTCCGGAGGTCGCCGCGGAAGATGTCGCCGAGGCCGAGGTCTCCCGCATAGAACGTGGAGCCCTTGCCCTTGGCGATGCCCTCGGCGGAAGAGGCACCGGGCAGCGGGATGCTGGTGTCCTGCTGCCGATGGGACGACACCGCCGCCGGGAAAGACGACGTCGGGGGTGCGGCCACGGCGCCCCCCGCCGGCAACAGGAAGGCTGTCGCAGCGAGGGCGACGGCCGCCCGGGTCGCGTGTCGGGTGGCCGGCGTGCGGCGCGGGGTGTGCTGGGTGCTGTTCACGGTGCTCCTCGAAGGGTCGGCGCCGGTCGCGACCTCGAGGATCGGCACGGCGCTGGGTCGAACAGGGCTGGACCGAACAAAGCTGTGCCTGTGGAGCCGGGGCGGATGAAGCTGGGTGGAGCCTCCACCGACCGGTCGGGCATTACTCCGGACCGACACGACAACGATCCGCACCCCGGCATCGTCCCCGGGGCGAGCCGCGGTCGCCGTCACCGTCGGGCGCCGTCGGGAGGAGGGCCGTCAGGCGAAGGTGAGGCCGGTCAGGCGCTCGTACGCCTCGATGTAGCGGGCGCGCGTACGGTCCACGACGTCGGCGGGTAGCGCCGGGGGTTCCGACTGCCGGTCCCAGCCGGAGGCGTCGGACGACAGCCAGTCCCGGACGAACTGCTTGTCGAACGAGGGCTGCGCCTGCCCGGGCGCGTACAGGGCGGCGTCCCAGAACCGGGAGGAATCCGGCGTCAGCACCTCGTCGCCGAGGGTGATGCGGCCCGTGGACGGATCGAGGCCGAACTCCACCTTCGTGTCGGCGAGGATGATGCCGCGCTCCCGGGCGATCGCCTCCGCCGCGGTGTAGATGTCCAGAGTGAGCGTCCGCAGCTGTGCCGCCGCGTCGTCGCCCACCGCCATGACGACGGCGTCGTAGGTGATGTTCTCGTCGTGCTCGCCCACCTCCGCCTTCGCCGACGGCGTGAAGAGTGCCGGCTCGAGCCGGGAGCCGTCCACGAGCCCTTCGGGCAGCGGCAGGGAGCACACGGTCCGGGACCGCCGGTACTCCAGCAGTCCGCTGCCGGTCAGGTAGCCGCGGGCGATGCACTCGATCGGGTACATGACGAGGCGGCGGCAGATCATGGCCCGACCCTCGACGGCGGCGGGCACACCGCCGGCGACGTCGGACGCGATCACGTGGTTCGGGATCCCGGCGAGCCGCTCGAACCACCAGAGGCTCAGCTGCGTGAGCACGCGCCCCTTGTCCGGGATCTCGGTGGCCAGGACGTGGTCGTAGGCGCTGATGCGGTCGCTCGCCAGCACGAGCACGACGTCGTCGCGCCCGTCCTCCGGCTCGTACAGGTCACGGACCTTGCCGGAGTAGACATGCCGCCAGCCCGGCAGGTCCGGGTGCTCGGGCGCGAAGGTGCTCATGCCGTGGCGGCCGCGACGCCCGCGACCTCGACCTCGGAGCGGGAGGCCTTGAGCGCGATGTCCGTGCGGGACTGCCCGCCTGCGAGGTCGATGCACTGCAGGCTCTCGTAGGCGGTGGCCCGCGCGTCCGCCAGTGAGTCCCCGAGCCCCACGACGGCCAGCACGCGGCCGCCCGAGCTCACCACCTTGCCGTTCCGCAGGGCGGTGCCGGCGTGCAGGACGTGCGCGCGTTCCACCTGCGCGGCCCGCTTGAGCCCGCGCACGCGCCGGCCCGTGACCGGGGCGTCGGGATAGTTCTCGGAGGCGAGCACGACGGCGACGGCGGTCTCGGGCGACCAGTTGAGCGGGTCGATCTGGTCGAGATCGCCCCGTGCGGCGGCGAGGAGCACCCCGCCGAGCGGTGTGGTGAGGCGCGCGAGGACGGCCTGCGTCTCCGGATCCCCGAACCGTGCGTTGAACTCGATGACCCGCAGTCCCCGCGCCGTGAGCGCCAGACCGACGTAGAGGACACCCGCGAAGGGTGTGCCGCGGTGCGCCATCTCGTCGATCACGGGTTGCGCCACGCGCGTGACGACCTCCTCCACGAGGCCGGCCGGCACCCACTCGAGCGGCGAGTAGGCGCCCATGCCGCCCGTGTTCGGGCCCTGATCGCCGTCGTGGATGCGCTTGAAGTCCTGGGCGGGCGCCAACGGGACCACGGTGTGCCCGTCGGAGAGGACGAACAGGGAGACCTCGGGACCGTCGAGGTACTCCTCGATGACCACGGTCCCTCCCGCCGCGAAGCACGCGGATGCGTGGGCGCGGGCTTCGGCGAGATCCTCGGTGACCACCACTCCCTTGCCCGCGGCGAGGCCGTCGTCCTTGACGACGTAGGGGGCGCCGAAGGTGCAGAGCGCCTCGTTGGCCTCCTCGTCCGTGGCGGCGACCCGGGCCATCGCGGTCGGCACGCCCGCGGCCGCCATGACCTGCTTGGCGAAGGCCTTGGAGGCCTCGAGCTGCGCGGCGGCGCGCGTGGGGCCGAAGACGGGGATGTCGGCGTCGAGCAGGGCGTCCGCGACGCCGGCGGCGAGCGGCGCCTCGGGTCCGATCACCACGAGGCTCGATTCCAGGCGGCGGGCCAGCCCGACGACGGCGGCGGGATCGCTCGCGTCGATGTCGTGCGTGGGCACGTCCGCGGCGATTCCGGCGTTGCCGGGGGCCGCATGCACCTCCCGGACGAAGGGGTCGGCCACCAGGGCCCGGACGATGGCGTGTTCGCGGCCTCCGGGGCCCAGCACAAGAACCTTCACAGTCCCCCAGCGTACTGGAGGGTCCTCCCACCCGACACCTGAAATATGCCGCGTTACGGCAGACGGTGCGACCCATACCGTCCACGGGCCTCTCCGAATACTTCCCATGAGCAACCTTCCGACGTCCCGCCGCGGTCCGACCCCGCTGGCGGCACTCGCCGGCATCATCGCCGCCGGCGTGGTGCTCGGCGTTGCCGAACTCGTAGGCGCCTTCTTCCGGGCGAGCGCCACTCCCGTCATCGCCATGGGCTCCACCTTCATCGACTTCACCCCGCCGTGGCTGAAGGACTTCGCCATCGCGACGTTCGGAACCAACGACAAGACGGCGCTGCTCGTCGGCATGGGCATCACGATCACGCTGCTGGCCGCCGTCCTCGGCATCGTGGCGTTCCGGCGGTGGGCGCTCGGCGTCGCCGGGGTGCTGGTCATGGGTGCCGTCATCCTGGCCTGCGTCCTCTCCCGGGCCGGCGCCTCCCTGCCCGACGCCCTGCCGACCGTCGTCGGCACCGCCGCCGGGCTGCTGGCGCTGCGCCTGCTGACCGCCCGACTGCGGCGTGCCGCCGTACTCCCCGCGGCCGACGACGCCGACGCAGGGGACGCCGCCGGTCCGGCAGCCGTCCGCATCGGGGATCCCGCCGGGAGCGACACCGCCCGTACCGGGTCCGTCGCGACGGCGCCGCCGAACTCCGGCGCACAGGCCTCCGGCGGAACATCGCGCCGCGGGTTCTTCGCCGCCGCGGCAGTCACCGCCGTCGTCGCAGCGGCCGCTGCCGGCGGCGGCCGGCTGCTCGCGGGGGCACGCACCAACGTCGCCGCCCTTCGCGACGGCCTCCGGTTCCCCGCTCCGGCCAGTCCTGCTCCGGCACTGCCCGCCGGCGTGCAGTCGCCCGTCCCGGGCGTGACACCCTTCGTCACCCCGAACGCCGACTTCTACCGGATCGACACGGCGCTCAGGGTCCCGCAGCTCAGCACCGACGACTGGGTGCTCCGCGTGCACGGCATGGTGGAGGAGGAGTTCGAGCTCTCGTTCCAGGACCTCCTGGACGCCGATCTGATCGAGCGCCACATCACCCTCACCTGCGTCTCCAACCCCGTGGGAGGCTACCTCGCCGGAACGGCGAAATGGCTCGGCTACCCGCTGCGTGAGGTCCTCGCGCGGGCCAGGCCCCTCGACGGTGCGGACATGGTCCTGTCCACGAGTTCGGACGGCTTCAGCGCGTCCACCCCCCTGCCCGTGCTGCAGGACGACCGCGACGCCATCCTCGCAGTCGCCATGAACGACGAGCCGCTGCCCGCGGAGCACGGCTTCCCGGTCCGCATGGTGGTCCCCGGACTGTACGGCTACGTCTCGGCGACGAAATGGGTGGTGGACCTCGAGGTCACGCGCTTCGCCGACCGCACGGCGTACTGGACCGACCGCGGCTGGTCCGAGAAGGGCCCCATCAAGACGATGGCGCGCGTGGAGGTGCCCAAGTCCTTCGCGCAGGTGGACGGCGGCACCGTGATGCTCGGCGGCGTCGCCTGGTCCCAGCAGCGGGGCATCACCGCGGTCGAGGTCTCGGTCGACGGCGGTGACTGGGAGCCCGTGGACCTCGCCGCCGAAGCCTCCGTGGACACCTGGCGCCAGTGGTCGCACGAGGTCTCCCTCGGGTCCGGACTGCACACGGTGAGGGCGCGGGCCACGGACGCCGTCGACGGCCTCCAGACCGAGGAACGAGCCGACACCGTCCCGAACGGCGCGTCCGGATGGCAGTCGGTGCAGTTCACGGTGACGTAGTGCCAGGTCCCCGGGGGACCTCGCGTTAGATAGGGGATACTGGCATCATGCCCTCCACTTTCACTACGGCTGACGCCGTGGACTTCGCCGTCCTGGAACGCAACGGTTTCATCGAGTCCCGCCACGTCGGGGCCGCCGTCGTCCTCGCCGCCGACGGCGCCGTGGTGACCGAACTCGGCGATGTCACGAGCCCGATCTTCCCGCGCTCCACGCTCAAGCCGTTCCAGGCCCTCGCCAGCATGAAGGCGGGGGTCCCGCTGCGCGGACCGCAGGTGGCCCTCGCGGCGGCCAGCCACGTGGCCAGCCGGGAGCACATGGACGTGGTGCGGACCATGCTCGACGCCGCCGGTGTCACCGAGGACCACCTGCAGTGCCCGGAGGACTGGCCGCAGGACGAGGAGGCCCGCCACGAGCTCGTCCGCAGCGGCAAGGGCAGGCAGCGCATCGCCTTCAACTGCTCCGGCAAGCACGCGGCGTTCCTGTGGGCGTGCACGGAGAACGGCTGGGACACCGACACCTACCTCGACCCCACGCACCCGTTGCAGCGCTCCGTGGCCTCCGTCATCGAGGAGTACACGGAGGAGTCCGTGGCCGCGTGGGGCGTCGACGGCTGCGGTGCGCCCGTCGCCGCCGTGTCGCTGACCGGCCTCGCCCGCGGGATCGGGAAGGTCGCGAAGGCCCCCTCCGACAAGCACGCAGACGCCCGGGCCGCGACGATCGCCACCGCGATGCTGGACTACCCCTGGGCGGTCCACGGCCACGGTATGGAGAATTCGGTGGTCATGGAGGACCTCGGCGTGCTCGCCAAGAGCGGGGCCGAGGGCGTCCTCGTCCTCGCAGCCCCGACCGGCGCCTGCCTGGCCCTGAAGGTCCTCGACGGCAACGCCCGCGCGGCGACCCTCGTGGGCCTCACACTCCTCGCGGCGTCCGGGGCGATCGACGCCGACAAGGTCGGGGCCACCCTCGAGAAGGTCGTCACCCCGATCCTGGGCGGCGGCCGCTCCGTGGGCAGCCTGCGCCTCGCCGCCCCCGTCCTGGCCCTGCTCGACTAGGAGCGGCAGCGCATGGCACGACGACGCATCACCGGTGAGGACGGCCACCGCGCCCTGGCACAGGTGGCCGAGGGCTCGGCCGGCCGGCCAGAACTCGCCATGGCAGTGCGATTCACCCTCGAGGAGCTTGCGGAGATCGCGCCCGGGAACAGCGTCGAGGTGCGGGTCCCCCCGTTCGGCGTCACGCAGTGCGTCGAGGGCCCGCGCCACACCCGCGGCACGCCGCCGAACGTGGTAGAGACCGACGCCGCCACCTGGCTCGCGCTGGTCACCGGAACCACGGCGTGGCCCGACGCCGTCGCGGCGGGTCAGGTGGCGGCCTCCGGCCAGCGCGCAGACCTCAGCGCGTGGCTGCCCCTCGTCGGGCGCCGCCCGTGACCGGTGACGCGCCGAGCGCCGACCTGACGCCGTCGAGTCCGACGCCCACCGCGGGATCGGCTCCGGGTCCGACGCCCGCCGCGTCGGCTCCGGGAGCAACGCCGGCCGCCCGGCGGCGTCGCGCCGACAGCCCGGACCCGACGCAGGAGGACCGCTCGTCCCTGCTGGGCCGCACGGGAGCGGCGCTCCGCCGGCAGCCGCCCGGCGCGTGGCTGACCGGCGTCGCGGCCACCCTCGTCTACACCCTGTTCTCCGTCACCCAGTGGAACCGGCTCGATTCCCCGTCCTGGGACCTCGGGATCTTCACGCAGCTCGCGAAGGCCTATGCGGGCCTCGACGCCCCGATCGTCCCCATCAAGGGCGAGGACTTCAACCTCCTGGGGGACCACTTCCACCCGTTGCTCGTGCTGCTGGGGCCCGCGTACGCGGTCGCGCCGTCGGGCCTGACCCTCCTGATCGTGCAGAACCTGCTCTTCGGGCTGTCCGTCGCGATCGTCACCCGTGCCGGCGTGCGGATCCTCGGGACGGCCGCCGGGATCGCCGTCGGGATCGCCTACGCGCTGTCCTGGGGCCTGCAGTCCGCCGTCGCGGCGCAGTTCCACGAGATCGCGTTCGCCGTACCGCTCCTGGCCCTCAGCCTCGAAGCGGTGCTGGCGCGGCGCGTGCTGCCCGCCGTCCTCTGGGGCGGGCTGCTCGTCTTCGTCAAGGAGGACCTCGGGCTCACCGTCATGGCCCTCGGGCTGGTCGTCGCGTGGCGGCTCCGGACGGTGGCCGGCCTGTGGCTCACCGCCTGGGGCGCGTTGTGGCTGGTCCTCTCCGTGCGCGTCATCCTGCCGGCGCTCAACACCGCCGGCCAGTACGACTACGCGGACCGGATCGACGCCGGGGCCATGATCGCGGACCCCGCCGGCGCCGTCGTCGACCTCCTCACCGGCACCGCGAAGCATGAGACCCTCCTGCTGCTCCTGCTCGCCGGGGGCATCCTGTTCCTCCGCTCGCCGCTCGGCCTGATCCTGCTGCCGACGCTGCTGTGGCGGTTCGCCGCCGGCCAGGACGAGTACTGGGGCTCCGACTGGCACTACAGCGCGGTGCTCATGCCCGTGCTCTTCCTCGGCCTGATGGACGGTGTGCACTCTCTCCGGACGAGACCGCGGCGCTGGGTGCGGTCCGCGGCGCTACTCGGCGTCCCTGCCGCCGTCACCGCCTGCCTGATCCTGCTGCCCAGCCAGAAGTTCGCCGTCCTCGCCGAACCGGACACGTACCGGCAGTCCGACCGCTGGGAGGCCGCCCATCGCATGATGGACCTCATCCCCGAGGGCTCCACGGTGGAGAGCGGCGTGGTCCTCATGGCGTACCTCGCTCCGGAGACCCGTGTGTACTGGCTCGGCAACACCAACCCCGCACCGGACTACCTCGTCGTCGATGCCGACGACTGGAGCTGGGGCGCAACCCGTCCGGCCGACGCCGAGGCCCACGCCGAGCAGCGGTTCCCGGGGACGGACTACACGCTGGTGTTCGACGAAGCCGGCTACCAGCTCGTCCGGCTGGCACGCTGACGCCCGGTAGCCTTAAACCATGACCTCCGAGCAGCAGCCGCCGCCTCCCTCCCCCGAACAGCCGGATGCACCGGCCGACGGCGCCCGTCCCGTCGTGGGCACACCGGTCGCCCGTCCCGCGGACGCCGCACCGGCTGCCCGCACCGTTGACGCCCGGCCTGCCGCTCCGGCCGTCCGCGAGGTGACCGTCCGCCGGGCGCCGAAGTTCGTGCCCTTCATGCTGCTCGGCGCGCTCCTCGGCTTCCTCGCGGCCCTGGTGCTCGCCTACACCGGCCCGGTGGACCCGACCCTCACGCGCGAATCGATCCTCGGCTTCTTCACCGTGGCCTTCGCCCTGCCCGGGGTGCTCCTCGCCGCCCTGCTGGTGCTCCTCATCGACCGCCGGAGTGTGAAGCGCGCCGAGCGGGCGCGGGCCGAGCGCACCGACGACGCCTGAGGTCCCCTGCCCGGATACTGCTTACACCGCGGCCCCGGGTGACGACAGTAGGGACCGATGGGGGGTCATCGAGCCGGAGAAGAGGACTGTGCCATGAAGGCATTCGCGTGTGGAGATGTCGTACCGGGCTGCGAGGCCCGCTGGGTCTGCAGCACCGCGGACGAGGTGCTCGCCCAGGTCGGCGCGCACGCGGCGTCGGCGCACGGCCTGACCGAGATCACGCCCGAGCTCGTCGGCGCGGTCCGCGGCAGCATCGTCACCGTCTGATCCCCCTCCCGATGGCGGCCCTGGGCCAGGCACCGGCCGCGCAGGAGGCCTCCGAGCTCGCCGCCGCGTGCCTCGGTGAGGGCATCACCTCCGCCTACCAGCCCATCATCGACACCGCCCGGGGCACGGTGGTCGGCTACGAGGCCCTCGTGCGCTTCCCCGGGTACACGGAGAAGAATCCCGAGGTGTGGTTCGCCCGTGCGCGGCGGCAGGGGTGCGCGGCGGCACTCGAGGCGGCAGCGCTCCGCAGCGCCTTCGTGCACCGGGGGGCCCTCCCGGTGAACTGCTTCCTCACCGTCAACGTCTCCCCCGCCCTGCTCTTCTCACCCCTCGTGCGGCAGGTCTGGGCCGAGCAGGGGAACCTCGCGGGCGTCGTCGTGGAACTGACCGAGCAGTCGCCCATCGAGTCCTACCTCGCCCTGGAACCCCACCTGGACACGCTGCGTGCGGCCGGCGCCCTGATCGCGGTCGACGACGCCGGGTCCGGCTACGCGGGCCTGCAGCACCTGCTCGCCCTGCGGCCCGCCATCATCAAGATGGATCGGGAGCTCGTGCGTGACATCGACACGGACGAGGCCAAGCGTGCACTGATGGAGATGATCGGGCTCTTCGCCGGCCGGGTGGACGCCTGGCTGCTCGCCGAGGGCATCGAGCGGGTCGAGGAACTCGACACCCTCGCCGCCCTCGGGGTCCCCCTCGTGCAGGGGTACCTCCTGGGCCGGCCCGCGCCGCCCTGGCAGGACCTCGATCCCGACCTCGCGCTCCGCCTGGCCGCCCGGGAGCGCGGGACCACCGCGTCGACGGTGCGCGGCGTCGTCGAACCGGCGGCGACAGCACCCTCCCCGGGCGCGGCGGCGGCCCTGTTCGCCGAGAACCCGCACCTCACCGACGTCGTCCTCCTCGACGGGCGGAGGCCGCAGGCGGTCCTCACCGAGGACGCGGCGCGCCTCGGCGTCGTCACCACCGGCCTGGTCGTCAACGTGGACACCCCGATCGACGAGGCCCTCACGCGCTCCGTCACCCGGGAGGCGGCCTCCCGCTTCGCCCCGCTGCTCGTGACGGACAACGCCGGGCGGTTCGTCGGGATCGCCCGGATGGAACGGCTGATCGGGAAGCTGGCCGGCACGCAACAGGCGCATCCGGAAGAGGGTCGGCAGTCCGTGGCGTGAGAGAATGGCGGCATGCTGCGCGGCGACGGACAACTCTCCCACGATCTTCTTCCCGGCGAAAAAGGACCCCAGGACGCCTGCGGCGTGTTCGGCGTCTGGGCCCCCGGTGAAGAGGTCGCCAAACTCGCCTACTACGGCCTGTACGCGCTGCAGCACCGCGGCCAGGAGTCGGCGGGCATCGCCACGAGCGACGGCCACCGCATCAACGTCTATAAGGACATGGGCCTCGTGTCCCAGGTCTTCGACGAGGCCACGCTCAACACCCTGACCGGCCACATCGCCGTCGGCCACTGCCGCTACTCCACGACCGGCTCCTCCCACTGGGCCAACGCGCAGCCCACCCTCGGCGCTACCGCGGCGGGCACCGTGGCCCTCGCCCACAACGGCAACCTCACCAACTCGGCCGAGCTCTACGAGATGGTCCTCGCGCGCCACGGCAAGCCGCGCGCCGGCGAGATGGCACAGGGCAACACCACGGACACCGCCCTCGTCACCGCGCTCCTCGACGGCGACGACGACCGCTCCCTCGAACAGACGGCCCTCGCCCTGCTGCCGAGCATCCGCGGCGCGTTCTGCTTCGTCTTCATGGACGAGGGGACGCTCTACGCGGCACGGGACACCTACGGCGTCCGGCCCCTCGTCCTCGGCCGCCTCGAGCGCGGGTGGGTCGTCGCCTCGGAGCAGGCCGCGCTCGCCACCGTCGGCGCGAGCTTCATCCGCGAGATCGAGCCCGGGGAGTTCATCGCGATCGACGAGGACGGCGTGCGCAGCAGCCGCTTCGGTTCCCCCACCCCCGCGGGATGCGTCTTCGAGTACGTGTACCTCGCCCGGCCCGACGCCGCGATCGCCGGGCGCTCCGTGTACGAGGCCCGCGTGGAGATGGGTCGCCAGCTCGCCCGCGAGAACACGGCAGAGGCGGACATCGTGATCCCGGTCCCCGAATCCGGGACGCCCGCCGCCGTCGGCTTCGCGGAGGAGTCCGGCATCCCGTTCGCCCACGGTTTCGTGAAGAACGCCTATGTAGGGCGCACGTTCATCCAGCCCAGCCAGACGCTGCGCCAGCTCGGCATCCGGCTCAAGCTCAACGCCCTCGAATCCGTCATCCGCGGCAAGCGCATCATCGTCGTCGACGATTCGATCGTGCGCGGCAATACGCAGCGCGCCGTCGTCCGGATGCTGCGCGAGGCCGGCGCCGCGGAGGTCCACGTCAAGATCTCCTCGCCGCCCGTGCGCTGGCCTTGCTTCTACGGCATCGACTTCGCGTCCCGTGCGGAGCTCATCGCGAACGGCGCGGCGATCGACGAGATCAGCAAGTCCGTGGGCGCCGACAGCCTCGCCTACATCTCCGAGGACGGCATGATCGACGCCACGCAGCAGCCCCGCGAGCGCCTCTGCACGGCCTGCTTCACCGGGACCTACCCCATCGAACTGCCCGTCGACGACCGCCTGGGCAAGAACCTGCTGGAGCGCCTCGATCCGGCCGACCGGTCGGGTGCCGGGGGCTGCGACCCGGGGCCGGACGCCGAATTCGAAGCCGTACTGACCGCCGACGACAAGAAGGAGCGGGTATGAGCGCCCCCAACCCCATCACCTACGCCAGCGCCGGAGTGGACGTCGAGGCGGGTGACCGCGCCGTCGAACTCATGAAGGACGCCGTCCGGGCCACGCACGGCGCGCAGGTCATCGGCGGGGTGGGCGGTTTCGCCGGGCTCTTCGATGCCTCCCGCCTCCTCACCTACACGCGGCCGCTGCTCGCGACGTCGACGGACGGCGTGGGCACCAAGGTCGCCATCGCGCAGGCCCTGGACATCCACGACACCATCGGGTTCGACCTCGTGGGCATGGTCGTGGACGACATCGTGGTGGTCGGTGCGGAGCCGCTGTTCATGACGGACTACATCGCCTGCGGGAAGGTGGTCCCCGAGCGCATCGCGGACATCGTCCGCGGTATCGCGGCCGGCTGCTCGGTGGCCGGCACCGCCCTGGTGGGTGGGGAGACGGCGGAGCACCCGGGGCTGCTCGGCGAGCACGAGTACGACGTCGCCGGAGCGGCGACCGGCGTCGTCGAGGCGGACCGCGTCCTCGGCCCCGACCGCGTCCTGGCCGGCGACGTCGTGATCGGCATGGCCTCCTCCGGCCTGCACTCCAACGGCTACTCCCTGGTCCGCCGGGTCATCGACCAGGCGGGGTGGGCGCTGGACCGGCAGGTCCCCGACTTCGGGCGGACGCTCGGCGAGGAACTGCTCGAGCCCACCCGTGTCTACGCCTCGGACTGCCTCGCCCTCGCACGGAACGACGCCGCGCAGGTGCACGGGTTCAGCCACGTCACCGGTGGCGGGCTCGCGGCGAATCTCGCCCGCGTGCTGCCCCGCGGACTGGAGGCCACCGTGGATCGCTCCACCTGGGCGGTGCCTCCGGTCTTCAGGACCGTCGCACAGCTCGGATCCGTCCCCCTGCCGGACCTCGAACGCACCCTCAACCTCGGCGTCGGGATGGTCGCGATCGTCGGAGCCTCGGGCGCCGACGCCGCCCTCGCGCAGCTGAACGCGGCCGGTGTGCCGTCCTGGGTCATGGGCAGCGTGCAGGTCGCCGGTGACGGGAGCACCGACGGACCGGACTACGTCCAGGGCGCCAAGGGCGTGGACGGCGGTTCCGTGCGGCTCCTCGGCGCGTACGCTTCCTGACCCAGGAGCCGTCGTCGCCGGCTCTGCCCATCTCCGCGGCATCGGTGCGCGTCATGCAGCACCCGCAGTCGCGCTTCCGCCCAGCGACTCGCCCGGACCGGTGGGCATCCGCGCTCATGCCCGCCGGGCAGCCCGCTCGAATGGGCAGAAGCGCGGCGCCCAGCACGCGGACCACGACGAAGCCCCCGCCCTCAGACGAGGACAGGGGCTTCGTGCGACCCGGGTGCCGGAATCGTCAGGGCTTCCCGGGCTGCTTGCGGGTCACGACGACGTCGAACGAGCTGGTCCGGGTGTTGCCGGCCTCGTCCGTGGCGGTGCACGTCACCGTGGTGGTGCCGATGACGAAGCGTGCGCCCGGCGCCGGATCGCAGTCCAGCGGGACCGCGCCGTCGAGGGTGTCGATCGCGGACGGCAGGGTGTACTTCACCTTCGCGCCGCTGGCACCGCTGGAGACCGCATGGATGTCCGACTGGCCGGCGATCCGCGGCGCCAGCACGTCGGCCGGCCGCGCCGGGAGCCTGGCCGGGTCGACGATCCCCCAGTACGCCGGGGTGACCTGCAGGTCGTCGTCGAACGGCAGCGGCTGTTCCCACGGCCGGGCCATCGGCCACGTCCGCAGCCAGGTGCGGGCATTGCTGATGCCCCAGAAGGTCACCGAATCGACGGACTCGTTGTGTTCGCGCAGCATGGCGAACAGGTCGCGGTAGTAGTACCCGACCTCGGCCGCCGCGTCCGCATCGTCCTCGAACGCCGGACTGTACGGATCCTGCGGGGCACCGCTGACATCGGCGCCCTGATTCTCCGTGGAGGCGTTCACGTCGAGTTCGGTGATGGCCTGCAGCAGGTCCGGGTTCAGGCGCTCGACGGCCACGATGGAATCCTCGAGCCACTCCACCGGCCGGGCGACGTCCACGTGCGCCTGGTGCCCCACCCCGTCGATCGGCACGTTCCGTGCCTCCAGCGCGCTGATCAGTGAGAGGTAGTCGGCGCGCTTCTCCGGCATCTCGGTGTTGTAGTCGTTGATGAACAGGGCCGCATCGGGGAAGTAGCGGTCGGCGAGGCGGAAGGCCTCGTCCACGAACCCCTCGCCGAGCACCTGGAACCACCGGCTGTCCCGCATGTCGTGCGGATTGGCGGTGTCGCCGTCGGCGATGACCTCGTTGACGACGTCCCAGGCCCAGATGGGGCTGTCGCCGTCGGGGTAGCGGGCGTCGATGTGGTCCGCGATGCCCTTGATGTGGGCTTCCAGGCGGGCCTTCAGCAGTGCCTGGTCGGCGGGGCTGTCCGTCAGGTCGCGGGTACCGTCCTTGAAGAACCACGCCGGGGTCTGCGAGTGCCACGCCAGGACGTGCCCGTAGACCTGCACATCATTGGCATCGGCGAAGTCCAACAGCTGGTCCAGCTGCGCGAAGGAGAACTGACCCTCGACCGGTTGCACGCTCTCGGGCTTGCCTGCGTTCTCGGGGGTGACGGCGTCGTAGTGCTTCCGCACGAGGTCCGCCGCCGTCCCCACGGTCTCCCGGGCGTCGATGGCCACACCGACGTGCTCGATCCCCTCCGCCCCGAGGACGTCCTTGAGCCCGGGTACATCGGTCTGGATGGGCTTCTCGCCGAAGGCCGCAAGGCTGAAGTCGTCGAGGAGGAAGTCGACGCCGACGGGCCCCTCGACGTAGATCTGGGCCTTGTCGGCTGCCGCCCCGAGGGTGTACGTACCCTTCAGCTGCGTCCAGCTGTCGGCCGTGACGGTCGCTGCGGCGCCGGCCACACCCTCGTACGCACTCGCGCCGCCGTTGTCGCGCTGCACGGACACCTTGAGGGAGGCAGGTGGCTGGCCCGGAGCGAGTTTCGCCCAGACCGACACCTCCACCGCTGATCCCACGGCCAGTCCCGCGGTGACGTCGAGTGCCGCGCCGTGCCAGGGCTGGGTGCGGTGGGTGACGAGCAGACTGCCGGTCCCGGTGCGGGTGTCGCTGCCGGGAGCGACCTGCACGCCGTCGCCCCGGGCCGTCCAGCCGTCGGTCCCGGTCTCGAACCCGCTCGTGACCCCGGTCGCCTGCCCGGCGCCGCCGGTGGGCAGGGCGAAGGTCCAGCCCTCGGCCTGCTTCTCGCTCACGACCGTCGCCACGGCCTTCACGGTGTTGGAGCGGTCGCCACCGCCGTCGTGCGCGAGCACCACGGCGCCGGGGGTGAACGCCCCACGGAGATTCGCGGTCAGTGTCGCCTCACTGAGGTCGTTGCCGTCCCAGTCGGCGATGACGTTCCCCAGGCCGAGCGGCTGCATGCCGAGCGCCGCAGCAACCTCGCCGGTGGCACCCCAGCTGCCGTTCGGCGCCCGGAAGTAGGGCACCTGCAGGGAAGGGTCCCCCGCAGCCGCACGGATGATGCGGAGGTTCTCCTTCAGGTCCGCCTCGACCTGCTCCTGCGTCCACGACCCCATGTCCGCAAAGGACGTGCCGTGGTTGCACACCGTGTGCCCTTCGGCGACGATCCGCTTCAGCAGGTCCGCCCCACCGTCCGCCTGGATGTTCTGTCCGATGACGCAGAAGGTCGCGGTGATCCCCTTGCTCGTCAGGAGGTCGAGGAGGGCGGCGGTCTCACCTGGATTGGGGCCGTCGTCGAAGGTGAGGGCGACGACGTTCCCGGTGCCGCGGGCCGCGGCGAGAGGCGTGGAGGTGGGGTTGGCGGCACCGCCCGGAACGAAGGCGGGATCCGGCGTGGGCTGCCAGGTCCCACCGTCCCCCGGCGCGACGGTGCCGGTGATCACGACGTCGTCCACGAGGTAGTCGTACGGTGCACCGAGGTCTCCTGTCCCGAGGAAGGCACGCAGCGCAGACGGGTCGGCGCCGGCAGGGGCGGTGAACGTCCCGCTCACCGTGGTCCACGCGTCGGCCGACACCGTGGTGTTGCCCACCCAGGTGTACGCGGGTTCGACGACGAAGCGTGCCGACGTCGTCGTCCCGGCAGCGGCAGCGAGCTTCACCTGCGCGGAGAAGGAGTAGGTGCCACCGGCCTGCAGGAGGTCGGCGGGCGTCTTCACGCCGTCGTAGTCGTTGGTCCTGCCCTTGACCAGCAGGGCCTTGTCACCGTCGGCGTCGACCACCGACAGGGTTGCCCCGCCGTTCTGGACCAGCGGCCCGAAGGCGCCGTCCTCGAAGTCCTCGGTGAGGAGCACCGCGGGCTCCTCTGCGTTCGCCGGCAGCGCCAATGCACCGGCCCCGGCCACCAGGCCGAAGGCCGTGGCGCCCGCGATCAGACAACGTCGTCTCATGGTTGTTCCTGTTCTGTCGTCGATCACGGGTCAGCGGTTGCCGCGCCCGGGGGATGCCTGCTCGAGGGTGTCCTGCAGCGCGTAGTAGGCGGGCTTGCGGGTGAAGTCGTTCCACATGACCGTCGCCTCACCCTCGCCGCTGAAGAACACGGGCACCCAGGAGTACTTGTCGGTGAAGCCCCAGATGGTGAACGAGTTGCACTCGTCCACGGAGACGCAGGCCTCGAGGGCCCGCTGGTAGTAGCTCGCCTGCGTCGCGAGCTGCGCATCCGTGGGCGACGTCCCCGCGGCCACGTCCATGCGCACGTCGATCTCGGTGATCGCCGTCTCCAGGCCGAGATCGTCGAAGCGCTGCAGGTTCGCCTGCAGGTCGCCCGGGAACCCGTAGCGGGTGCTGAGGTGGCCCTGGATGGCGAAGCCGTCCACGGGCACGCCCTGGGCCTGGAGCCGAGGGATCAGTTCGAGGTAGGCGTTGCTCTTCGCATTGATGCCCTCGACGCCGTAGTCGTTGAAGAACAGCTTCGCCGTGGGATCCGCCTCGTGTGCCCAGCGGAAGGCGTCAGCGATGATCTCCGGGCCGAGCTCGCGGATCCAGATGTTGTCGGTGGTGCGCAGCGTCCCGTCGCCGTTGAAGATCTCGTTCGCGACGTCCCACTGCTGGATCGTGCCCGCGTACCGTCCCACCACCGTCTGGATGTGGTCCTTGAGGATGGCGCGCAGTTCGTCCTTCGTGAAGTCGCCCTCCTCGAGCCAGGCCGGGTTCTGGCTGTGCCAGAACAGGGTGTGGCCGCGGACCACCTGCTTGTTCTCCTGCGCGAACTCCACGATCGCGTCCATCTCGGCGAACCGGTAGGTGCCCTGCTCGGGGTGGACGAATTCCCACTTGAGCTGGTTCTCCGGCGAGACGGAGCTGAACTCGGCCGCGAGGCGCTTCCGGTACTCCTGGTCGAAGGTGAAGGGATCGGGGTAGGGCTGGGTCTCGTGGTGGCCGCCGCCCGCGACTGCAGTGCCGATCTTCAGGTCCTGCGGTGCCACCCAGCGGAGGGTGTCCTTCTTCTCGATCCCCTGCGGGCGGGGCGGCTGGTGATGCGCGGCGAGGGCGGGCGCTGCCGCGGGAAGGACCATGGCGGACGCCAGGACTGCTGCGGCGATGGACGAACGAACCTGCATGAGCTCTCCTTTGAGGTACCTGAGGCATGACGACCGATCCGGTGATCAGTCCATTTCCGGAAACTTCCGGAAATGCCGTTGCTGTAGGTTAGGAACACCGCACCCCGGAGGTCAAGGGTGTGGAGGTTTTCGACCCCGGCGACGCCCTGCTGTGGCGTCGGGGCTTCCCGAGGAGGACGACATGCAGGACAATGCCCGGCCCGCGGTGACGATCTCCGCCATCGCCTCCGCGGCGGGCGTGTCGATCCCCACGGTGTCCCGCGTCCTGAACGGTCGGTCCGACGTTGCCCCCGCGACCCGCGAGCGCGTCGAGGTCCTGTTGCGGGAGTACGGCTATCGGCGGCGCGGGGCGGGGCGACCGGCGCCGTCCGGACTCGTGGACCTCGTGTTCAACGACCTCGACAGCCCCTGGGCGGTGGAGATCATCCGGGGCGTCGAGGAGTCGCTCAACGCGGAGGGCCTGTCCGTGGTGGTCTCCGCGATCCACCGCCGCGGTGGCAGCGAATCGACGCGTCGGTGGCTCGACACCCTGGGCGCCCGCCCGAGCGACGGCGCCATCCTCGTGACGACCGATCTGGACTCGTTCCTGCATGCGGAACTGCAGCGCCTCAATCTGCCCCTGGTCGTCGTCGACCCGGCCGGGGTGCCGGATCTGGAGGTGCCGACCATCGGGGCAACCAACTGGACGGGCGCCGTCACCGCCACCGAGCACCTCCTCCACCACAATCACCGCCGAGTCGGATTCGTGGCCGGTCGCCCGGGTCTGTGGTGCAGCAGGGCGCGCCTCGACGGTTACCGGGCGGGGCTCGATGCCGCCGGGGTCGCCTTCGACCCGGCGCTCGTCGTCGGCGGCGACTTCGACTACGCGTCCGGATTCTCCGCCGGCACGGAACTCCTCGCGCTACCCGACCGGCCGACCGCCATCTTCGCGGCCAGCGACCAGATGGCCCTCGGGGTGTACGAGGCCGCCCGCCGGCAGGGACTGCGCATCCCGGACGACCTCAGCGTCATCGGCTTCGACGACCTCCCCGAGGCCGGCTGGGCCTCACCGCCCCTGACGACCGTCCGCCAACCCCTCTCCGAGATGGGAAGTCTCGCGGCCCGCACCCTCGTCCGGCTCATCGAGGGCCAGACGGTCGAGAGCCCGCGGGTCGAGCTCTCCACACGGCTGGTCCAGCGCGCGAGCGTCCGCGCACTGCACGGATAGAGTCCTCGGGAAGCGCGCTGACCCACTTGACTCTGGGCGCAAACCTAATATGTTTGTAACGGCAACATATTGGTCACACACACTTCCTGGAGCACTCAATGACGATCGAGCCCACCCGCGACGACAAATTCTCCTTCGGCCTCTGGACGGTGGGCTGGGAGGCCCAGGACCAGTTCGGTTCCGCGACCCGCCCTCCCCTCGACGTCGTCGAGGCCGTCAACCGCCTGAGCGACCTCGGCGCCTACGGCATCACCTTCCACGACGACGACCTCTTCCCCTTCGGCTCGAGCGCCGGCGAGCGGCAGGCGCAGATCGACCGCCTCAAGGGAGCCCTCGGCTCCACCGGATTGATCGTCCCGATGGTGACGACGAACCTCTTCAGCCACCCGGTCTTCAAGGACGGCGGCTTCACCAGCAACGACCGCGGCGTGCGCCGCTTCGCCCTGCGCAAGGTGCTGGACAACATCGACCTTGCCGCCGAGCTCGGCGCCACGACGTTCGTCATGTGGGGCGGCCGTGAAGGCAGCGAGTACGACGCCGCCAAGGACATCCGCGGCGCCCTCGAGCGCTACCGCGAGGCCGTGAATCTGCTCGGCGACTACGTCACCGACAAGGGCTACGACATCCGCTTCGCGATCGAACCGAAGCCGAACGAGCCCCGCGGCGACATCCTCCTGCCGACGCTGGGGCACGCGATGGCCTTCATCGAGACCCTCGAGCGCCCCGAGCTCGTGGGCATCAACCCGGAGACAGGCCACGAGCAGATGGCGGGCCTGAACTTCACGCATGGCATCGCCCAGGCCCTCTACCAGGGCAAGCTGTTCCACATCGACCTGAACGGGCAGCGCAGCATCAAGTTCGACCAGGACCTCGTCTTCGGCCACGGCGACCTGCAGAACGCGTTCTCGCTCGTCGACCTGCTGGAGAACGGCGGCCCCACCGGCGGCCCGTCCTACGACGGACCCCGCCACTTCGACTACAAGCCCAGCCGCACCGAGGACATGGACGGCGTGTGGGACTCCGCGGCCGCGAACATGCAGACCTACCTGCTGCTCAAGGAGCGCGCGGCCGCCTTCCGCGCCGACCCCGAGGTCCAGGCGGCGCTCACGGCGTCCCGGGTGTCCGAGATCAACGAGCCCACGCTCAACGAGGGCGAGGGTTACGAGGCCCTCCGCGCCGACCGGGCCTCGTACGAGGACTTCGACGCCGACGCCTACTTCAACGGCAAGGGCTTCGGATTCGTGAAGCTCCAGCAGCTCTTCATCGAGCACCTGCTCGGAGCCCGCTGACCCATGGCCCTCGTCGCCGGCGTCGACTCCTCGACGCAGAGCTGCAAGGTCGTCGTCATCGACACCGCCACGGGCGCCGAGGTCCGCACCGGCCGTGCCCTCCACCCGGAGGGCACGGAGGTGGACCCCGAAGCGTGGTGGCAGGCGCTGCGCACGGCGCTGGGCGCCGCGGACGGACTCGGGGACGACGTCGACGCCCTCGCCATCGCGGGCCAGCAGCACGGGATGGTGCTGCTCGGCCATGACGGCAGGGTCCTCCGCGACGCGCTGCTGTGGAACGACACCCGGTCCGCGGACGCCGCCCGGGACCTGATCGGCGAGCTCGGCCTGGGGGAGATCGTCGCCCGCACGGGGTCCGCGCCCGTCGCGTCCTTCACCGGCACGAAGGTGCGGTGGGTACGTGACGCCGAACCCGACGTCGTCCCCGCCATCGCCGCGGTGGCACTCCCCCACGACTGGCTCACCTGGCGGTTGCGCGGATTCGGCCCCGAGGGCGAGTCGCCGCTCGGTCCGGTGCTCGAGGAACTCGTGACCGATCGCTCCGACGCGAGCGGCACCGGCTACTGGAGCCCCGCGGCGGACGCGTACGACCTCGCGTTGTTCGAGCACATCCTGGGACGCCCGGCCCGCGAAGCTCAGACCGACCCCGCCGCGGACGCGGTGATCCTCCCCCGCGTGCTCCGTGCGGCTCAGACCGCCGGCGCCGTCCACCCCTCGTTCGCGGCCTCGGGCGACCGGCGCATCGTGGTCGGCGCGGGTGCGGGTGATAACGCGGGGGCGGCGCTCGGGCTCGGCGCGGAGGAGGGCGACGTCGTCGTGTCCCTCGGCACCAGCGGAACCGTCTTCGCCGTCGCGGCCGACCCCGTCGCGGATGAGAACGGGGCTGTCGCCGGTTTCGCCGACGCCAGCGGGCTCTTCCTGCCTCTCGTGGCCACCCTCAACGCGGCCCGCGTCCTGTCCTCGGTGGCGGGGATCCTCGGGGTGGACCACGACGGCCTGGCGGAGCTTGCGAGAACCGCCGCGCCAGGCTCGGACGGCGTGGTTCTCGTGCCGTACTTCGAGGGGGAGCGCACGCCCAACCTCCCGACGGCGAAGGCCAGCTTCCACAACCTCAGCATCGCCTCTGCCACCCCGCCGAACCTGGCCCGGGCGGCGATCGAGGGCATGCTGTGCGGGCTGGCTGACGCCCTGGACGCGGTGCGTGCCACGGGCGTGCAGCCGCGCCACCTGCTGCTCATCGGTGGTGCCGCCCAGAACCCCGCCGTGCAGGAGGTGGCGTCCCAGGTGTTCGACCTGCCCGTACGCATCCCGGCACCCGGCGAATACGTGGCGCGGGGCGCGGCCGTGCAGGCCGCGTGGGCCCTGACGGGCTCGCGGCCGTCCTGGTCGCTCGACGCCGGGAACCGCGCTGTCGACTGTCGACCCGTGATCCGCGACCAGTACCGGACGGCGACCGGTTCTCTCCGGTTCTGAGGCCCGGAACGCCGAGAGGCACCACCCGTCCGGGTGGTGCCTCTCGTGGTCTGCGGTGTGCGGTGTCTGCTAGCCGCGGGTGCGGTGGTCGATGCCGACCTGGTCGACCTTGCGGTGGAAGTGCATGCCGGCCTTGCCGCCGAGGATCGCCGCAATCAGCGGGACCAGGACGGCGATGGCGAGGCCGATCAGTCCGCTCGCGGTGAGGGCGCTGCCGTCCACGGGGATGCTCGGTGCACCGTTGAGGTTGGACAGCACGTTGAACTGGTCACCGGCGATGACGGCGAGGATCGCGAGGACGATAGCGATGATGATGCCCCAGAGCCAGACGGCGAGGCCCTGCTTGGCACCGTCGAAGCGGGCCATGCGGCCGGCCACGTAGCCGCCGCAGTAGTAGGCGACGAAGAGGATGATCGCCAGGACGATCCCGCTGACGATGCCGATGGTCTCGGCGTTCTCGGCAGCCTGGTTCGCGGCCTCGCTCGCCGTGCTCGACTCGGAAGCCCCGATGCCGACGCCGATCGCCGTCGCGAGGGCGCTGAGGATGACGGTCAGGCCGATGGCCGTCAGCCAGCCGAAGAACGCCGACCCGAACTTGATGCCGCCGAACTGCTCCTTCTCGGCGGCCACGACGTCGTTGCGGCGCCCCTTCGGGGTGCTCGCGCCTGCTGTGTTCTCTGATGCCATGATGCTGGTCCTCCTCGATAGTGGGGATGATCGTGCCCTGCGCGGATTTCACTGCGCGACAACGTAATCAGTCTGCTTACTATGTTGGTGGACGTGGGCGCCGGATGCAACCGGCCACGTCGGGTTGACCCGTCGGGCGCGGTGTGAAGCCCTCCTAGGAAGCGTTCTCCTGCGCGGGGAGCTCACCGCTGGTGAGGAGGTGATCGGCGACGTCCTTCAGCGTGGTATCGGTCCTCTGGCTGGTCATCGACAGCACCAGGAAGGCCTGGTCTCCGGTGACCTTGTGCCGTTCCATGAGGATGCCCTTGGCCTGACCCGTCTCCGTCTGCAGGGCATCGATGCGCGCCGGAATATCGCCCGACGCGCCACGCGAGCCGATGCTCTCCCGTCCGACGACGATGCTGACCGACCCCTCATCGGCCCCAGGGACCAACGGACGCATCGCTCGCATCACGGGCTGTCCCCGTCGGACCGGCACGGCCGCGATGAGCACGTGGCACGGCCGGCCCGTCGGGGTTACCCGGTCCGACCGTGCCGCAGGAAGCCGGTGATGGCGGTTGCCACGGCACCGGCGGCGCTGTGGTGCGCGGCGTGGGGCGCACCGCCGATGGTGGCGGATTCGCCGCGTTGCGCAGTGCGCGCCAGGCGGTCCGACCAGCCGGCGCCTGCCACGACGTCGCGCGAACCGCGTAGGACGAGCACAGGCTGCTCCGCCCTGGGCAGCCGTTCCTCGAGGGGGTAGCTCATGGCCAGTCCGAGCTGGGCGACGTACCACCGCGGACCGCACCGCAGGACGTCCAGGAACTGCACCGCGCTCAGCAGCGGCTTCTCGAGGATGGAGTTCACACCGAGCCTCAGGGCCTGCTGGTGGGTGGTGCGGCGCTCGACGTCCACAGCCGCGCCGATGAGCACCAGGTGGGAGACCAGGTCCGGGCGTTCGATCGCCAGCTCCGTCGCGCTCTGCACGCCCATGGAGTGGCCGACGACGACGCAGGACGAGTGGCCGGCTTCGTCGAGCAGCTTCCCGATCAGATCCGCCGTCCCCTCGTTGGTCGTCGCGTGTGCCGGTCGCCGCGTCCATCCGTAACCCGGCAGATCGATGAGATGCACCTCGCCGTACGCGGAGAGGAGCGAGCCGAGCCGTCTGAAGTACCGGTGGGACATGCCGATCCCATGGATCAGCACGAAGACCGGCGCGGGTGCCCCGTCGTCACCTGCGACAGGGCCGATGTCCGGGTCGGGACCGTCGGGGTAGGAGCGGCACTGCCGGTCACGCACCGTCACGCTGCGCATCTCGACGACCTCGTCGGGCGTGCGCGGTCCCGGAGCGTAGGTCCGCGACGTGAGCCTGCCGTGGGTCGGAGCCTGGTCCGCGTGCCCGGACGCAGCGGACCACGACGATCCGTGGGGTGGCCCCTCGCGGCCGGGGAGGGACGCGAGGATCGCGTCCGCGATGGCTACGGCGCCTCCCCGGTGCGCAGTGTGCGGCCGGCCCTCGAGCTCGACGAGGCGGCCATGGCGGGCCGAGCTGCTGAGCCTTTCGCACCAGTCGTGTCGCGCGATGGTGTCGAGGGCGCCCCGGACCACCAGGACGGGACAGTCGACCAGCGGCAGTCTCTCGTCGAGGCGGTAGCCGAGCATGACCTGCAGCTCCTTCAGATACCAGCGGATGCCGCATCGGGCGTACGCCGCCGCGACCATCAGGGTGTTGATCGGGGGTTCCACGAGCGAATCGGCGGCGAGCATGAGGGCGTGCCGACCCACGGAGTTGCGGGCAGTGTCGGTGACCGGACCGATCAGCACGAGTCGTGACACCAGATCGGGCCGGCTGACGGCGAGTTCGGTCGCGAACTGGGCGCCCATCGAATGGCCGATGGCGATACACCCCTGCGCTCCCTCCTCGTCCAGCATCCGGGCGATGACCGCCGCGTAGTCGTCGACGCCGAGCTGACGCTCCGGGGTGGGTGTGCCGCCGAAGCCGGGAAGATCCAGGACGAGGGTGTCGCCGTGCTCGATGAGCGCGCGCTGCAGCCGGTCGAAGTAGCGGGAGGACATTCCGAGCCCGTGCACCAGCACGAAGAGCTGCCGCGGGACCCCTGGTTCCGGTGCGCGCCGGGCACGGTGTACGCGACAGGACAGCCCGTCCTGCAGCGGCAGGTCGGTAACCGCGGCGGCGGGGACAGGGGTGTCGTCGAGGGTGCCGCCGGTGCTGCCGGCGGAGGGATGAAGTGTGGTCATGGTGTTCCGGTGGTTCGCGATCGGTCCCTCATGGGCGGCGGTAGCGGTTGAGCATGGGGCAGTCGAAGGGGTCGCGGGCGGCGAGGCCCACGCGGTTGAGGTAGCCCACGACGGCGCCGTAGGACGCGGCGACGCCGACCTCGGTGTAGGGGACGCGGAGGCGTTCGCAGTGTTCCTTCACGATGACGGCGGCGCGACGCAGGTGCGGACGCGGCATGTCGGGGAAGAGGTGGTGTTCGATCTGGAAGTTCAGCCCGCCGAGGGCGTTGTTCACGAAGGAACCGCCGCGGATGTTGCGGGACGTCAGGACCTGCTTCTGGAAGAAATCCAGGGTGCTGTCCTTCGGGAGGACGGGCATGCCCTTGTGGTTGGGCGCGAAGCTGGCTCCCATGTAGACGCCGAACACGGCGAGCTGAACGCCGAGGAACGCGAACGCCAGGCCCACGGGAAGGAACCAGAACAGGACGCCCAGATAGGCGCCGAACCGGGCGCCCAGGAGGGCCAGTTCCACCCAGCGGCCGGTGACGGTGCGGCGGGCGAAGAGGGTGGCGATGGAGCGGGCGTGGAGGTTGATGCCCTCCAGCGTCAGCAGGGGGAAGAACAGATAGCCCTGGCGGCGGGTGATCCAGGCCTGGACGCCGCGGGCCTTGGCAGCGTCCTCGGCGAGGAACGAGATCGTATCGACCTCGATGTCGGGGTCCTTGCCGCGGGTGTTGGGATCGTTGTGATGGCGGGTGTGTTTGTCCATCCACCAGGCGTAGCTGATGCCCACGACGCCGGCGGCCAGGACGCGTCCGGACCAGTCGTTCGCCCCGCGGGTGGTGAAGATCTGCCGGTGGGAGGCTTCATGGGCGAGGAACGCGACCTGGGTCAGGACGATGCCCAGGACGGCGGCGACGAGGAGCTGGAACCAGCTGTCACCCAGCAGCGCGAAGCCGGTCCACGCAGCCCCCAGGGCGAGGGCCAGGGCCGCGAACACGGAGACGTAGAAGCGCCGCCGTCGGGCCAGCAGGCCCTCCTTGCGCACCTGCTTCAGCAGCACCGAGTAGGAGGCCACCACATCGTTCGGCCGGGACAGGCGGACGGTACGCGGGGCTGCGGGCGTGGGATGCGGGACGGCGAGATCGCTCATGGGTGTCCTTGGCGGTGGTGATGGGTACTGCGTGGGTCGGAGCCGGCGAAGGGCGGTGGCCGTCAGACGGAGAGGTGGCGCTGGATACAGGTCATCCCCGTGCCGGAGGATTCCAGGCACGGGGATGACGATGCAGGCTAGGCGTTGTAGTGCTCGCGGCTTCCGGACTTCGCCAGTCCGCGGGCCACCATGTAGCCGATGGTGAGGTACGTGATCAGCTGCATGGCGTCGCGGCCATCGAAGATGTCGTCGCCGCCGCCGTCACCATTGCCTACCATGACCGACGTGATGATCGTGGCGAGGACCATGGCGATGTACGCGAAGAATTCGGTGGTCTTGGTCGACGCCTTCGTCTCGGTGGAGCGGCGGACCTCCGCAGCGTGATCACCGGTGAGGGTGGTCGAGTGGGTGTTGTTGTGCGCGTTGTTGTGAGCCAAGGGGTTTCTCCTGAGAAGTAAAGGGGCCGGAATCCGGCGATGGATGCCCTGATCGGGCTCGTCCATGGGTAAGAGCTGGAAGGTCCGCAGTGTGCTCTACGACCGCTCTACTCCGCTGACACTACGGCCCTCCACCGCAGATAGCAAGTCGGCTTACTAAATACCGCTGGTCAGCGCACTGCCCCGTCGGCGCAGCAGCGCGGCTGACCAGCGGCGCCCCGGGAAAGGGGTTGGATACGATGGGGCAGGCGAGGCGCAGGAGGCTCCTGCAGGACGAAGGAGAATCCGAGATCGTGCGGTCACTACCCGGCGGGACGAACGGCACCGAGGGACTGCGTGCGCAGAACCTCTCCCAGATCCTCACGATGGTCCACCGCAACGGCCCACTGTCCCGCGCCGAGCTCACCCGGCGCAGCGGCTTCAACCGCTCCACGGTGGGGGCCCTGGTCTCGGCACTGACCGAGAAGAACCTCGTCCGCGAGACGGAACCGGCCGTGGGCGGCCGGGTGGGCCGGCCGAGCCCGATCGTGCAGGCGAACCCGGACGTGGCGGTCATCGCGGTCAACCCTGACATCGATGCCCTGACCGTCGGCGTCGTCGGACTGGGCGGTCACGTCCATGCGAGGGTCCGCCGTGAGACCCGGGGTGTCCCCTCGCTCGATGACGCGGTCCGGCTCACCCAGGAGATGGTGGCGGGCCTCCGGCCCGTCCTCGCCGGACTCGACCGGGTGCTCGGCGCCGGGATCGCGCTCCCCGGACTGGTCAACGCGAGTACGGGGCGCGTGCTCGTCGCACCGCACCTCGGCTGGCGCGACGTCGACCTCACGGGTCCGTTCGGCACCGCACTCGGGCTTCCGGCCGTGGCCGCCAATGACGCCTCCCTCGGATCGCTCGCCGAGAGCATCTTCGGCGCGGCGCTCGGCATCCGCGATGCCGTCTACCTCAACGGCAGTGCCAGCGGCATCGGCGGCGGCATCGTGAGCGGGGGCGCGCAACTGGTCGGCAGCCGGGGGTACGGCGGCGAACTGGGCCACACGCTCGTCAGCCCGGGCGGTCGGGCGTGCCATTGCGGCCGTGCGGGGTGCCTCGACGCGGAGGTCCGCCTCGAGCGGTTGCTCGAGGCGGCGGGCCTGGACGGTGGGGGCATCGAGGCCCTCGAACGGGTGCTGGCGGACGACCCGCCCGACGCCGTGCAGGCGGAGGCCGACCGTCAACTGGACCTGCTCGCGGCTGCACTGACCGACGTCGTCAACATCTTCGACCCTGAGCTGATCGTCCTAGGCGGGTTCCTCGGATCACTCGTCGGTCGTCGTGGAGACCGGCTCGCCGACGCCGTCAACGCGGACTCGCTCGCCGGCCGGGTGATGGTGCGGCGTGCTGCGCTCGGACCGGAACTCCTGCTCGTCGGCGCCGCGGAGCTGGCCTTCCAGCCCCTCCTCGCGTTCCCGGCCTGACGCCGACCCTCCGGGACGTCCCGTCCCCGCACGCAGAACGGCGCACCGTCCCCGAAGGGTCGATGCGCCGTGCGGTTCTGGATGTTCCGATCGGCAGGACCGTCCGGTCCGGGAGGAACACCGACCGGCGTCAGCCGGTGCGGCGCGAGCCGCTCTCCTCGCCGTCGTCGTCGATCTCGTCGGCGTACTTGTCCGCGTACTCCGAGTAGTCGGGCTCGACCGGCTCGAGAGGTTCCGAACGCCGGGTGGATGCACGACTGCCCGGGCCTGTGAGCTCTCGCTGCAGTGCCGAATAGTCCGTGGCCGGGCTGAAATACTTCATGTCCCTGGCCTGCTTGGTAGCTTTTGCCTTTTGACGGCCGCGCCCCATGGCGTGACCCCCTTTGTGCGTCGATCCGAGGTGGTCACTGGGGCACGAGGCCCAAGGCTGCAGCTAGGCCCCGGAGTATTTGGTCGATTTGTCGTAAGTATAGGTTACATGTTTTCGAAGGCACCCGAGTGCGCCTCCGTCGGGGCCCGGGAAGGAACCACCGGGCGCCGTCCGCGGCGGAGAATCTCCGCCGGACCGTCCGTTCCGCAGGCGATCTTGGATAGAGTCGACCCCACGTCGGAACGCCGGCCATGGTGGCGACCATCCGGCCAGGAGTGCAAGGAGACAGCAGCCCACCATGAGCAACGAGGAGCAGGCGCCGGCGGATCGCCGTCACGAGCCCGGTCGCGACCCGGAACTGGACAGTGTCGACGGCGCCGAGGACGCTGCGGGCGACGCCGTCCTGGACCCGGACACCGTGGTCCTCGACGATCCGGACATCTCCGTCGAGACGCTGGAACCCGAACTGACGGTCTCCCCGGGCAGCCTCGACCTCGAGGAACCCGCCCTCGAACCGGCGCAGATCAGTCCGGAGGTCGCTGAGGCGGCATCGCTGGATGAAGCCGCCGCGGAGGCCCGTGCCGTCGCCGCCGCGGCCGAGCAGGCCGGATCCCTGGTGGGCGGCCCGATGCCGGCCGACGCACCCTCGGTCAAGGCCGCGCCGGCCGGCACGGCGCCCGCAGGAGGGACCGCCGGAGATCCGGCCGGCCCCGCAGGAGGTCGGGTGGACGACGGCGCGAACGACGCGGGAGCGACGCCGGAGAACCCGATCCCCTACGTTCTTCCGCCGCGGGGCGGCGCCGGCTCGGGACTTCCGGGCACCTCTCCCGGCGTCGATCCCGACACCCTGCCGGACCGCACCGGTTCCTCGGCGGCCGGGGCGCCACCGGAATCCCGCGCCGACCCCGACGGCGACCCTGCACCCCGTGCGGGCCGGGTCACGACGACGCCGGCGGTGGACCCAACGGGCGAGCCCGCCGGCGCACAGGCGGTCGACCCGACCGGCGCCCTGGCCAGCGCACAGGCCGTGGACCCGACGGGCGAACCCGCCGGCGCACAGGCGGTCGACCCGACAAGCGAACCGGACATGGACCCGACGGGCGAACCCGCCGGCGCACAGGCGGTCGACCCGACAAGCGAACCGGACATGGACCCGACGGACGACCGGGTCGGCGAACCCACGGGCGATACGCACCCGGAACGGGACCGGACCCCCTCCGGGAGCGGCATCCTCCCGCTCGCGCTGCTCGTCGGCGGCGCCCTGCTCCTGCTCGGACTCCTCGTCTGGCTCCTCATCTCGCTGCTGGGCGGACCGGAGGACGAGAACCGGGTGGATCCGTCGTCGCTCGCAGCCGGGGAATGCCTGGCGGAGTTCACGGACATCACGGAGGAGGCCGTGCTGGTCGACTGCGCGGAGCCGCACAACGCACAGCTGGTCGGGAACGAGACCTACGCCGACGGCGCCGCGTTCCCGGGACGCGCCCAGCTGGGCCTGCGTGCCGAGGCGGCGTGTGCCGCGGCATCGGCCGGCATCGACCCCGACGCCGTCACCGAGGACCTCGGGGTGACGCTCCTGCACGCCACCCCGACGGAGGCGACCTGGGCGGACGGCGACCGCCGCGTGGACTGCTTCGCGGTCGTCGAGGACGGCGGCCCGGTCAGCCGGAGTCTGCTGAGCCGCTGACAGGAAGCGACGGCGCACCCGCAGGGCGACCGAGAGGCGGTCGCCCTGCCACCCCTCGTCGGCCCGGTCAGCGGACGGCGTGCACCACGAGGCCATCGGCCTCCGGGCCGGCCTCGCCGAGCGCGTCCACCTCCGGTGCGGGGCGGTCGACGAGGACCGTGTCGCCGTCGACGATCTCCCCGGCGAGGATGCCCTTCGCCAGCCGGTCACCGATCTCGCGCTGTACGAGCCGGCGGAGCGGGCGGGCGCCGTACGCCGGGTCGAAACCGGTGAGGGCCAGCCATTCGCCGGCCGCCGCCGTGACGTCGAGCTCGAGGCGGCGCTCGTGCAGCCGGTCGGCGAGCGCCCTGACCTGGAGGTCGACGATCCTCGAGAGTTCGTCCAGGCTCAGCGGATCGAAGACCACGACGTCGTCGAGGCGGTTGAGGAATTCGGGCCGGAAGTTCGCGTTCACCGCGGACATCACGGCGGCGCGCTTCGCGGCGTCGTCGAGGGCGGGGTCGACGAGGAACTGCGAGCCGAGGTTGGACGTCAGCACGAGGATGACGTTCCGGAAGTCGACCGTCCGGCCCTGGCCGTCGGTCAGCCGCCCGTCGTCGAGCACCTGCAGCAGCAGGTCGAAGACCTCGGGGTGCGCCTTCTCCACCTCGTCCAGCAGCACCACGCTGTAGGGGCGGCGCCGCACGGCCTCCGTGAGCTGGCCGCCCTCCTCGTAGCCGACGTATCCCGGAGGGGCGCCGACGAGGCGCGCCACGGAGTGCTTCTCCGAGTACTCGGACATGTCGATGCGGATCATCGCGCGTTCGTCGTCGAACAGGAAGTCTGCGAGCGCCTTCGCGAGTTCCGTCTTGCCCACGCCCGTCGGCCCGAGGAACAGGAAGGACCCGGTGGGCCGGTTCGGATCCGAGACACCGGCCCGCGCGCGCCGGACGGCGTCGGACACCGCGGACACCGCCCGTTGCTGGCCGATCAGTCGGGCGCCGATGGCCTGCTCCATGGCGAGGAGTTTCTCGCTCTCGCCCTGGAGCATGCGTCCTGCCGGGATGCCCGTCCAGGCGGAGATGACCTCGGCGATGTCGTTCGCCGTGACCTCCTCGGCAACCATCAGCTCGGGCGCGCTCGCGGTCTGCTCCTCGGCGGCCTGGGCTTCGCGCAGTTCGTGGTCGACGCGCGGGATCTCGCCGTAGAGGATGCGCGACGCCGTCTCGAGGTCGCCCTCGCGCTGCGCGCGGTCGGCCTGCGAGCGCAGCTCGTCGAGGGAGGCCTTGAGGTCACCCACGCGATTGAGGCCCGCCTTCTCGGCCTCCCAGCGTGCGTTCAGGGCGTTGAGCTCCTCCTGGCGATCGGCCATCTCGGCCCGCAGGGACTGCAGCCGCTCGATGGATGCCTCGTCCTTCTCGCGGGAGAGGGCCATCTCCTCCATGTTCATGCGCTCGAGGGAGCGGCGCAGCTCGTCGATCTCCACAGGGGCCGAGTCGATCTCCATGCGCAGGTGCGAGGCGGCCTCGTCCACGAGGTCGATCGCCTTGTCCGGGAGCTGCCGTCCGGGGATGTAGCGGTGGGAGAGGGTGGCTGCTGCGACGAGCGCGGAGTCCGCGATGGAGACCTTGTGGTGCGCCTCGTAGCGTTGCTTCAACCCGCGCAGGATGCCGACGGTGTCCGCCACGGACGGCTCGCCCACGTAGACCTGCTGGAACCGGCGCTCGAGCGCCGGGTCCTTCTCGACGTTCTCGCGGTACTCGTCCAGCGTCGTCGCACCGATCAGCCGGAGCTCACCGCGCGCCAGCATGGGCTTGAGCATGTTGCCTGCGTCCATCGAACCCTCGGACGCGCCGGCCCCCACCACGGTGTGGAGTTCGTCGATGAAGGTCACCACCTGGCCGTCGGAGCCCTTGATCTCCTCGAGCACGGCCTTCAACCGCTCTTCGAACTCGCCGCGGTACTTGGCACCCGCGATCATCGACCCGAGGTCGAGGCTGATGAGCCTCTTGCCGCGGAGCGATTCGGGGACGTCCCCCGCAACCATGCGCTGCGCCAGCCCCTCGACGACGGCGGTCTTGCCGACGCCGGGCTCGCCGATGAGGACGGGGTTGTTCTTGGTGCGGCGGCTGAGCACCTGCACCACGCGGCGGATCTCGGTGTCCCGCCCGATCACCGGGTCGAGCTTCCCGCTGCGGGCCACCTCGGTGAGGTCCACGCCGAACTTCTCGAGCGCCTGGAACGTGTTCTCGGGGTCCGGCGTCGTGACCCGCTTGTCGCCCCGCACGCCCGGCAGTTCGGCGGCGAGGGCCTCGCGGGTGAGGCCGACGGACCGGAGGATTCCGCCGGCCGCTCCCCCATCGGCTGCCAGGGCCAGCAGGAGGTGCTCGGTGGACACGAACTGGTCCCCGAGCGTTTCCGCTTCCTGCTGCGCCGCGCTGACCATCTGCAGGGCGCCGCGCGAGAACTGCGGCTGCGCCACGGACGATCCGGACGACGATGGCAGCGCCTTGATCGCGGAGCTCGCCTGGCCACTCACGGTGTCGGGATCCGCGCCCGCCGCCCGGAGCAGGGCGACGGCGATGCCGTCCCGCTGGTCGAGCAGCGCCTTGAGGAAATGGGGCGTCTCGATCTGGGCGTTGCCCGCCGTGGACGCGTTCATCGCAGCGGCTGACAACACCTCACGGCTCCTGGTGGTGAAGTTGGTATCCACGCGCGGTTCCTTCCGGTCTGATGGTCGATGCAGGTGGTGCCTTGAGTGTACTCGACTCAACTTTCGGCGTCGGGAGGATATTCCGGTGCGGCGGATCCTCGGACGGCCCGCTGCGTGGCGTGGCGTAGAGCACGTCACGGCGATCGGTCCACCTGTGATCGGGATCAAGTTTTTCCCGACCCCGAACGTGCTTCTTGTAGCGTTGGTGGCCCACGGGGAAGGTCCATGGACGCCGCGCGCCCGGGCGGGCGCGCTTCGCTCGTGCCATTCCGCCCCACGAACAGCGTCAAGAAGCGGCGCCGACGAAAGGGACGACATGAGTTCGACCGCCGATGCTCCACCCGCGACGGGCGCGGGAGGCGACGACCCACCGATCGCCGCCGATGCCCCCCGGACCCGCATCAACTGGACCGTCCTGATCGGATCGGCCACCGGGATCCTCGCCATCGCCATCTGGGCCATCGCCGACGCGCCGGGCGCCGAAGCCGTCATCGGATCACTCGTCACCTGGGTCTCCACGAACATGGGGTGGTACTACTTCCTCATCGTGACCCTGGTGGTCGTGTTCGTCCTGGTCCTCGCGCTGACCCGGGTGGGCAAGACGAAGCTGGGCCCCGACCACTCGACGCCGCAGTTCAGCATGTTCACCTGGGCGTCGATGCTCTTCGCCGCAGGCATCGGCATCGACCTGATGTTCTTCTCCGTGTCCGAACCCGTGACGCAGTACCTCGCTCCCCCGCAGGGCGACGGCAGCACCGTCGAGGCCGCACGGCAGGCCATGGTCCTCACGCTCTTCCACTACGGCATCACCGGCTGGGCGCTGTACGCACTCATGGGCCTCGCCCTCGGCTACTTCGCCTACCGGCACAATCTGCCCCTGAGCATCCGCAGCGCGCTCTACCCCATCTTCGGCAGGAAGGTCGACGGTCCGCTCGGCCACGGCGTGGACATCGCCGCCCTCCTCGGCACCATCTTCGGCATCGCCACGTCGCTGGGCATCGGGGTCGTGCAACTGAACTACGGGCTGAGCCTCATGTTCGGCCTGCCCGAGAACGTCTCCGTGCAGATCGGGCTGATCGCCGTCGCGGTCGTCATGGCGACGGCCTCGGTCCTCTCGGGCGTGGAGAAGGGCATCCGGAGGCTCGCGGAACTGAATGTCCTTCTCGCCCTCGCGCTGATGGTGTTCATCCTGGCCACCGGGAAGACCAGCTTCCTGCTCGACGGCATCATCCAGAACACCGGTGACGTCCTCAGCCGCTTCCCCGGCATGACGCTGGACACCTTCGCCTACGACCGGCCGGGCGACTGGCTGCAGGGCTGGACGCTCTTCTTCTGGGCGTGGTGGATCGCGTGGGCACCCTTCGTCGGGCTCTTCCTCGCCCGCATCTCCCGGGGCCGCACCATCCGCCAGTTCGTCCTGGGGACCCTCCTGGTGCCCTTCACCTTCATCGTGCTGTTCATCTCGATCTTCGGGAACAGTGCCCTCGACATCGTGATGAACGGCAACGCCGCCTTCGGGGAGACGGCGATGGCACAACCGGAGCGGGCGTTCTACGGCCTGCTCGAGCAGTACCCCGCCGCACCGCTCATCATCGGCGTCGCGACCTTCACCGGCCTGCTCTTCTACGTGACCTCCGCCGACTCGGGGGCGCTGGTCATGGCCAACTTCACCAGCCACCTCAAGGATGCCCAGGCGGACGGGCCCAAGTGGCTGCGCGTGTTCTGGGCCGTCGTGACCGGCCTGCTGACGCTCGCGATGCTGACCGTGGGCGGGGTGACCACCCTGCAGAACGCGACGATCATCATGGGACTGCCCCTGTCGATCCTGCTGCTGTTCATCATGCTCGGCCTGTACCGGGCCCTCCGCGTGGAGATCTCCCTGGCGGACAGCTACCGGGCGAGCCTGCCGGGCATCATCTCGGGACGGAGCACGGGCGGACCCTCGGCGCGCACCTGGCGACAGCGCCTCAGCCGCGCCATGAGCTACCCGGGACCGCGGCAGGCCAACCACTTCGTGGACACGGTCGCGCTCCCCGCCCTGCAGGAAGTGCACGACGAACTGCGCGCGCAGGGCGCGGACGTCGCCCTGACGACCGACGTCGTCGAGCCCTGCGGGATCCGCCACGTGGACCTCCAGGTGGAGCTCGGCGACGAGCGCCCGTTCAAGTACCAGATCTACCCCGTCCAGTACGACGTGCCGTCCTACGCCCGGGGCGAGGCCTCGATGGACGCCAAGTACTACCGCATGGAGGTCTTCTCCCTGGAGGGGAGCCACAGCTACGACCTCGCGGGCTACAGCAGGGACCAGGTCATCACCGACGTCCTGGACCACTACGAGACCCACCTCGAATTCCTGCACCTGAACCGGGCGCTGCCGGGCAACACGGCCTTCACCGAGGATCAGGCGGCCAGGGACAACTGGGAATCCGATTTCGCACACCAGGAGGACACGAAGTGACCGACGCACCATCCGCGGCAACGCCCGCCACCCTGTTCATCGACGGCGCCTGGGTCCCCGCGTCCGACGGCGGTACCCGCACCATCAGCTGCCCGGCCGACGGCTCCTTCGTCGCCGAGGTGTCCGAGGGCACCCGGGAGGACACCGAGCGGGCCATCGCGGCCGCGCGGCGCGCGTTCGACGGCGGTGAATGGGCCGCGACGCCCGCCCCGCAGCGCGGCGACTTCCTGCTCAGGGTGGCCGCTGAACTGCGCGCCCGCAAGGACGAGTTCGCGCGGGCCGAGACCCTGGACACCGGCAAGCGCCTCGTGGAGAGCGAGGTGGACATGGACGACATCGCCGACTGCTTCGCGTACTTCGGCAAGCTCGCCGGGCAGAGCGCGGGCCGCATCGTCGACGCCGGCAACAACAGCGTGGTCAGCAGGATCGTCTACGAGCCCGTGGGCGTCTGCGGCCTCATCTCACCGTGGAACTATCCGCTGCTGCAGGCCGCCTGGAAGATCGCGCCCGCGCTCGGCGCCGGGTGCTCGATCGTGCTCAAGCCCAGCGAGCTCACGCCGTCGACCGCCATCCTGATGATGGACCTCCTCGACACGCTCGGGATCCCGAAGGGCGTCGCGAACCTCGTCCTCGGCGCCGGCGCCGTCGTCGGGGCACCGCTCTCGGAGAGCCCCGACGTCGACATGGTGTCCTTCACCGGGGGCCTGGAGACGGGACGCACGATCGCCGCGACCGCGGCCGGCACGGTCAAGAAGGTGGCCCTGGAACTCGGTGGCAAGAACCCGAACATCGTGTTCGCGGACGCGGACTTCGATGCCGCCCTCGACAACGCGCTGAATGCGGCGTTCGTGCACTCCGGCCAGGTCTGCTCTGCCGGCGCGCGGCTCCTCGTCGAGGAGCCGATCGCCGAACGATTCACCGACGAACTCGTGCGCCGCGCACGGCAGATCCGGCTGGGCGGCCCGTTCGACGAGGCGGCCGAGACCGGCCCCCTGATCTCGGCCGCGCACCGGGACAAGGTCACGGCCTACGTGGAGAAGGGTGTCGCGGAGGGTGCGCGGCTACGCTGCGGCGGGACCTGGGGCGAGGGTGAGCTGGAATCGGGCTTCTACTACACACCGACGGTCCTCGATCAGGTGACGCGTGGTTCGTCGGTGCTCGTGGAGGAGGCGTTCGGGCCCGTCGTGACCGTGGAGACGTTCAACGGGGAGGACGAGGCCGTGGAGCTCGGCAACGACACCCACTACGGGCTCGCCGGCGCGGTGTGGAGCCAGGACGCCGGCAAGGGCCAGCGCGTCGCGGCCCGCCTGCGCCACGGCACCATCTGGATCAACGACTTCCACCCCTATCTGCCGCAGGCGGAGTGGGGCGGTTTCAAGCACTCCGGCGTCGGCCGCGAGCTCGGGCCCACCGGTTTCGCGGAGTACCAGGAGGCCAAGCACATCTACCACAACATCGACCCGGCGGTCACGGGCTGGTTCGCGGCCCGGATCGAGGAGGAATCCGCATGAGCACCCCCGAAGAGCTGTTGCACAAGACCGAGTTCGACTACGTCGTCGTCGGCGGAGGGTCCGCCGGAGCGGCCGTCGCCGCGCGTCTCAGCGAGGACCCCGACGTCGAGGTGGCCCTCGTCGAGGCAGGGCCTGACGACCGCGGCCAGGAAGTCATCCTCCGCCTCGACCGCTGGATGGAACTGCTGGAGTCCGGGTACGACTGGGACTACCCGATCGAACCGCAGGAGAACGGCAACTCGTTCATGCGCCACGCGCGCGCCAAGGTCATGGGCGGGTGCTCGAGCCACAACTCGTGCATCGCGTTCTGGGCGCCGCGCGAGGACATCGACGAGTGGGAGCAGCGCTTCGGGGCCACCGGCTGGAACGCGGAGACGGCCTACGCGCTGTTCAGGCGGCTCGAGCGGAACGAGGACGCCGGAGAGGACGCCCCGCACCACGGCGACAGCGGCCCCGTCCACCTGATGAACATCCCCCCGGAGGATCCCTCCGGGCAGGCACTGCTCGATGCCTGCGAGCAGGCCGGCATTCCCCGGACCCGGTTCAACACGGGCGAGACGGTCATCAACGGCGCCGGCCTGTTCCAGATCAACCGGCAGGCCGACGGCACCCGGGCGTCCTCCTCGGTGTCCTACATCCACCCCATCCTGGACCGCCCCAACTTCACGCTGCTCACGGATTTCCGGGCGCGGGAGCTGCGGATCGACGGGGACGACGTCTGCACCGGCGTCGACGTCGTGGACAGTGTCGTCGGACGCACGCACGCGCTGACCGCGCGGCACGAGGTCATCGTGTCCACCGGCGCCATCGACACGCCGAAGCTGCTGATGCTCTCGGGAATCGGCCCCGCAGCCCACCTCGAGGAGCACGGCGTGCGCGTGCGCGTCGACTCCCCCGGCGTGGGCGAACACCTGCAGGACCACCCCGAGGGTGTGATCCAGTGGGAGGCGAAGAAGCCCATGTCGCAGACCTCCACCCAGTGGTGGGAGATCGGGATCTTCACCACCACCGAGGAGGGGCTCGACCGGCCGGACCTCATGTTCCACTACGGAACGGTCCCGTTCGACATGCACACGCTGCGGCAGGGCTACCCGACCACGGAGAACGGCTTCTGCCTCACACCGAACGTCACGCACGCCCGCTCACGCGGCACGGTCCGGCTCCGCAGCCGGGACTTCCGCGACAAGCCGATGGTGGATCCGCGCTACTTCACCGACCCGCACGACATGCGCGTCATGATCGCCGGTATCCGCAAGGCCCGCGAGATCGTCGCCCAGCCGGCCATGGCCGAATGGGCCGGGCGGGAGCTGTATCCCGGGGACGAGGTGCAGACCGACGAGCAGCTGCAGGACTACATCCGCAGGACCCACAACACCGTCTACCACCCGGCCGGAAGTGTGCGCATGGGACCGGCCGACGACCCCATGTCCCCGCTGGATCCCGACCTGCGGGTGAAGGGTGTCCGGAACCTGCGGGTCGCCGACGCCTCGGTGATGCCCGAGCTCACCACCGTGAACCCGAACATCACCACCATGATGATCGGCGAGCGCTGCGCCGACCTCGTGAAGCAGGCACGCGTCCTCGCGGGCAGCACCAGGACGGTCGCGACCGCCTGACGTCGCCCGGCACGGCGCCGCAACGCCCCGCCCGGCGCGCCGCCGGCGCGGCGGGGCGTGGCGGCGTTCTCCGACATAATGGGCCGCATGGGGAAACTTCTGCGCGCCACGTCCGTCCTGACCACCGTCGCCCTCGGCCTCACCCTCGCGGCCTGCACGGATGACCGGCCGACAGCCCAGGACGCCGCCGGCACGCTGGCCGAGGGACTCTCCCGGCTCGACGTCGGACCGTCGGCCTTCACCTCCGCGGAGTCCGCCGAGGTCACCGCCCAGCTCGCCGCGATCACGGAGGGTTTCGCGCCGGAACCGCCGCAGGTCACCGTGGCCGGTGTCGAGGAGACCGGCGAGGACACGGCGACGGTGACGCTGGAGTACGTGTGGGACCTCGACGCGACCGACGCCGACTGGACCTACAGCACGACGGCGGACCTCACGCGCGTCGAGGACACGTGGCAGACCGGTTGGGACCCGGGCCTGTTCGTCCCGGACCTCCTGCCGGAGGAGAAGCTCACCGTGACGCGCGTGCCCGGCGACCGCGGCGACATCACGGGCGCGGGCGGCGCGGTCATCGTCACGCAGCGGCCCGTGGTCCGCGTCGGCATCGACAAGACCCTGGTACCCGAGGCACAGCAGCCCGCCTCCGCCCGTGCCCTCGCGACGCTGCTCGACCTCGACCCCGCCGGCTACGAGGAGCAAGTAGCCGCGGCCGGCGCGGAAGCCTTCGTCGTGGCCCTCGTGCTGCGCGACGACGCCGACCGGACCGTGACCGACGCGCAGATCGATGCCATCCCGGGCGCCCTCCGCCAGGCCGACACCCTCGAGCTCGCCCCCACCCGCACGTTCGCGCGCGAGCTGCTCGGCGGTGTCGGGGAAGCCACCGCCGAGCTCGTGGAGCAGTCCGACGGCGCACTCCGCGCCGGGGACGTCACCGGCCTGTCCGGTCTCCAGCTGCAGCACAACGCCCGGCTCGCGGGCACCCCGGGCCTGTCGGTGACCGCGGTGCCCGCGGGTGACGCGCAGACCGCACCGAAAAACCTCTTCACCACCGTCCCCGTGGACGGCGAAGACCTCGCCACGACGCTCGACCCCCGGCTGCAGAGCCTCGGTGAGGAGGTGCTCGCGGACGAGCCGTCGGCGTCGGCGATCGTGGCCATCCGTCCCAGCACGGGCGAGATCCTCGCGGCCGCCAACGGGCCGGGCAGCGAAGGCCTGCAGACGGCACTCCTCGGCCAGTACCCGCCGGGGTCCACCTTCAAGATCGCCACGAGCCTCGCCCTGCTGCGCGCAGGGTTCACACCCCGGACGCCCACCGAGTGCAGCGAAGAGGTCGTGGTGGACGGCCGGAGGTTCAACAACGCCGGCACCTTCCCTGCGGAATCCCTCGGCACCATCCCGCTCCTCGAGACCTTCGCCCAGTCCTGCAACACCGGGTTCATCTCCGCGCGGGACGAGGTCGGCCAGACCGAGCTGGTGAGCGCTGCCGCAGATCTCGGCGTCGGCGTCGAGGCGGCCATCGGGACACCCGCCTTCTTCGGTTCCGTCCCGAGCGAGGCGGAGGGCACCGCCCACGCCGCGGCCATGATCGGCCAGGGCGAGGTGCTCGTCTCGCCCCTCGCCCTCGCCACCATGACGGCGTCCGTCGGCGCGGGCGACCGCGTCACCCCCACCCTCCTCGCGCCCGGCGATGCGTCCGGGTCACCGTCCGGGTCACCGTCCGGGTCGCCGTCCGCCATCGCGGGCGCGTCCTCGACCGCCGCTCCCACCGACGCTGCTCCCTCCGACGGCGCGTCCTCGACCGCCGCTCCCTCCGGGGCCGCGACGCCGAGTGCGTTCACCCCCGCGGAGTCCGCGACCCTGAAGACGCTCATGGGCGCCGTCGTCGCCCAGGGCGGCGCGCAGCTGCTGCAGGACGTTCCCGGGCCCCCCGTGCTGGCCAAGACCGGCACCGCCGAATTCGGCAGCGAGACTCCCCCGCGCACCCACGCGTGGGTCGTCGCCCTCCAGGGAGACCTCGCCGTCGCCGTCTTCGTCGAGGAGGGCGAGCTGGGCTCCACCTCCGGCGGGCCCCTCATGCAGGCGTTCCTCACCGGGGCCGCCTCCTAGAACCACGGGCCCGCAGCGCGGGTCATCCACTTCGACGACTTGGGGGTCAGATCAGCACGGTGCACGCAACAGCTTGATCACGCTCCGGCGCGCACCTGAGCCGCCGGGGCTTCTTCGAAGACCATTGAAAGGGTCGCAAGTGGATCTCACGTTCCCGCTCATCATCGGCGCGGTACTCCTGCTCCTCGTCGTCATCGTCGGCGTCGTCCTCGCCCGCATGGCGCTGCACATCGCCAGCCCGGACCAGGCACTCATCATCTCGTCCAAGGACAGCAAGGGGCAGCCCGATCCGGACAGCCAGCGCGTCGTCTTCGGCCGCATCTTCATCAACCCGTTCTCCCAGCGGGCCTACCCGCTGTCCCTGGCCTCCCGGCAGGTGTCCCTGCGCATCGAGGGCATCTCCAAGAACGGCATCAAGCTCCACCTGACCGGCGTGGCGCAGGTCAAGGTGGGCGGCGACGCCGACGCCGTCCGCAAGGCGGCACAGCGTTTCCTCAACCAGCAGGACGCCATCGACCACTACACGCAGGAGACGCTGTCGGGTTCGCTGCGCTCCATCGTGGGTACCCTGACCGTCGAATCGATCATCCGGGACCGCGCCACCTTCGCCAAGAGCGTCAAGGAGGAGGCCGAGCACTCCATGCACAACCAGGGGCTGGAGATCGACACGTTCCAGATCCAGTCCGTGGACGACGACTCCGGGTACCTGAAGAACCTCGGCCGCCCCGAGGCCGCCCTCGCCGAGCGCAACGCGAAGATCGCGGAGGCGCGGTCCATGCAGGAGTCGGAGCAGGCACGGGCCCTGTCCGACGAGCAGGTGGCCCTCGCGCAGCAGCAGCTGATCATCCGCCGCGCGGAGCTCAAGGAGGAGGCCGACGCCCGCCAGGCGCGGGCCGATGCCTCGGGTCCGCTCGCGCAGGCGGAACAGCAGGAGCAGGTCATCATGCGCGAGCAGCAGGTGGCGCAGCGGCGTGCGGAGCTGCGTGAGCGCGAACTCGACACCGAGGTGCGCAAGCCCGCGGACGCCGAGAAGTACCGTCTCATCCAGCAGGCCGACGCGAAGCTCGAGGAGCGCCGTCGTGCCTCCGAGGCCACCGAGATCGAGGCGCGCGTGGACCTTGCCCGCCGCAAGCTCGTCGCCGAGGGTGACCGCGTGGCCGCCGAGGCCGACGCCGCCGCGAACACCGCGCGCGGCACCGCCGAGGCGTCCATCAGCGAGGCCAGGGGCCGCGCCGATGCCGCCGTCATCGCGTCCCGCGGTGATGCCGAGGCCGGATCCGCGGAAGCCCGCGGCAAGGCGGAGGCCGCGGGTATCGCCGCGCAGGCGGAGGCCTACGAGAAGTTCAACCAGGCCGCCATCCTGTCGAAGGTGCTCGAGGTCCTGCCGGCCATGGCCCGGGAGATCGCAGCGCCGATGTCCGCGATCGATACCATGACCGTGGTCTCCAACGACGGCGCGAGCCAGCTCAGCAAGAACGTCTCGAGCGGCGTCCACCAGACCACGCAGATGGTCAAGGACACCACCGGGCTCGACATCATCGCGCTGCTCGGCGACCTGCTGAAGAACGCCGACAGGGCCGGGCAGAACGGGTCGGCGGCCCACAGCTCCGCGGCAGACTAGCGCCCATGGTCGGTGCCGCCGACGGTGATCTGGCGGCGGCACCGTCAGCAGCGGGTCAGCGGTACGTCTGCAGCAAGGGCCCCTGGGACGGGACGATGACCTTGCCGAGCGGTGCCAGCGACACCGGGATCAGCTTGAGGTTCGCGATGCCCAGCGGGATCCCGATGATGCTCAGGAACATCGGGATGGCCGTGAGCACGTGGCCGATGGCGATCCAGATGCCCGCGACGAGTACCCAGATCACGTTCCCGATCGTGGACCACGCCCCCATGCGGACATCCCGGTTCACGACGGTCTGGCCGAACGGCCATAGCGCGTACACGCCGATCCGGAACGACGCGATGCCGAAGGGGATGGTCACGATCAGCAGGCAGCAGATCACGCCCGCCGCAAAATAGCCGAGGGCGAGCCAGATGCCGCCGAACAGGAGCCAGATGATGTTCAGGAGTGCGTTCATCCGGCCATTGTTCCGCACCCGGCGCAGGCCCGCACCATCCGGGACGCGTGAGGCCCCCTACCCGGAGGGGTAGGGGGCCTCAGCGACGACGCGGAGTGCTAGCGGGGTCGACGGTCGTTCGATGCCGGCGCGCTCGCCCTGCGGGAGCCGCCGGAGCGGCGGGCACCCTCGGAGCGTGCGCCCTCCGAGCGGGGGGACGACGGCGCGTGGCTGCGCTGGCCCGCGGCTGCGGGAGCCCCGGAAGCCGGGCGGCGGACCGCGTCGCCCACGCGCTGGCCCGACGACGGACGGCGGCTGCGCGACGTCGTCTCGGAGGCCGTGCGCGGCTCCTCGGTGCGACGGCGGGACCCACCTGACGTAGCGGCGGCACCGGAGTCGCTGCCGAAGCGGGGTGCCTGCGGCTGGTCCTTGCGGCGCTCGGCGCGGTTGCCCTGCGCGGCCTGCGGATCGGCGGAGACACGTCCCCGACCGCCGCGGCCACCACGGCCACCCGCGGTGGGTGCTGCTGCACCGCGGCGGGCACGCTTCCGCTCGGCGTTCGCGCCGGTGGAGGTGCCCTGGCCGCGCGCGGCGTCGCGGGAGACGAGGAGCGCCGCGCGGGTGCGCGGGTCGATCTTCTCCGCGAGGTCGCCGGTCAGCGACAGGACCAGCGGTGAGCTCGCCTTCACGTTCTCGAACGCGACGTCCACACCCGCGGCCTTCATGAGCTTCTGCACCTCGGACTTCTGCTCGGGCAGCGTGATCGTGACCACGGTTCCCGACGAGCCGGCGCGTGCCGTACGGCCCGAGCGGTGCAGGTACGCCTTGTGCTCCGTGGGCGGATCCACATGGACCACCAGTTCGACGTCGTCCACGTGCACGCCGCGGGCTGCGACGTCGGTGGCGACGAGCACGCGCACGTCACCGGAGGAGAATTCCGCGAGGTTGCGGTCGCGGGCGTTCTGCGACAGGTTGCCGTGCAGGTCGACGGCGGGGATCCCGGCGTCGGTGAGGGTCTTGGCGAGCTTCCGCGCGTGGTGCTTGGTGCGCATGAAGAGCAGTCGGCGGCCCGAGCCGGAGGCGAGCTGGACGATGAGCTGCTTCTTCTGCGTCTGGTCGCCGATCAGCAGCACGTGGTGCTCCATCGTGGTGACGGCCGCCTGCGGGTCGTCGACCGAGTGGGTGACCGGGTTGGTCATGTACCGGTTGACCACCTTGTCCACGCCGTTGTCCAGGGTGGCCGAGAACAGCAGGCGCTGGCCGTCGGCGGGGGTGGTGTCGAGCAGCTTCTTCACGACGGGGAGGAAGCCGAGGTCCGCCATGTGGTCGGCCTCGTCGAGGATGGTGATTTCCACGGACTCGAGCGTGATGAGCTTCTGCCGCATCAGGTCCTCGAGGCGCCCGGGGCAGGCGATGACGATGTCGACGCCGGCACGCAGGGCCTTCTCCTGGCGCTGCTGGGAGACCCCGCCGTAGATGACGGTGGTGGTCAGGCCCAGTTCCTTGGCCAGGGGCTCGACCGTGGCGTTGATCTGGGTGGCGAGCTCACGCGTGGGGGCGAGGACCAGGGCCAGCGGGCGCCCGGGCTTGCGGCGGTAGGCCGCCTCCTGCTCGGCGAGACGCGCGACCATGGGGAGGGCGAAGGCGAGGGTCTTGCCCGAGCCGGTGCGGCCGCGGCCGAGGACGTCGCGCCCCGCGAGGGAGTCGGGCAGCGACTTGACCTGGATGGGGAAGGGTTCGGCGATGCCCTGCGCGGCGAGGTTCTCGACCAGCGCCTTGGGCACACCGAGGGCGGCAAAAGTAGTCATGTGGAGTACACGAACTTTCTTCTCATGTTCCCCGGCGCCGGTCGGCGCAGGGGTTCGCCGAAGAAGAGTCAGACAGTGTCCACCGCGCTCACGATCGTGCGAGCTGGATGCGGGACAAAAGAATGCGTTCTATCGACGCAGGCTGCGCGCTGTTCTGGATGACGCCAGTCTGGATGACATGGTCGGCCGTGCGCAGGCAAGTCCTCCCAGTTTACCAGCCGGAGCGCCGGAAGCCCGCATCGTGGGCCCCGCCGGCGCCCCGCCGCGACCCCCTGCCGGTAGCCTTGGGAGTGATGGATCCTCACGTACAGACCCCCGACCAGCCGCACCGCACGCAGCCCGTGTCCTTCGTCCGGCGCGGTTCGCGCCTGCAGGGCAGGCGGCGGGAGGCGTGGGACGAACTGGCCGAGGCCTTCCTCCTGGACGTCCCGCGCGTGCATGACGCCGACACCTCGGTGGCGCCCGGCTTCGTGCTCGACGTCGAAGCCGCCTTCGGCCGGTCCGCGCCGCTCGTCGTCGAGGTGGGATCGGGGCTGGGCGAAGCGATCACCCACGCCGCCGAGCTCGACCCGGACCGCGACTACCTGGCCCTCGAGGTGTACCGGCCCGGACTCGCCCAGACCATGCTGCGCGTCAGCCAGAAGGACCTGACGAACGTGCGGACCGCGCAGGTCGACGCGGCGGCGGCCTTCGCGGGAATGATCCCGGCGTCGTCCGTCGCCGAGCTCTGGACCTTCTTCCCCGACCCCTGGCACAAGGCCCGCCACCAGAAGCGCCGGCTGGTGAAGGAGGACTACGTCGAGCTCGCCGCCCGCGTCATCGCCCCGGGCGGGCTGTTCCGCCTCGCCACGGACTGGTCCAGCTACGCCGTGCAGATGCGCGCCGTCCTGGACGCCCATCCGGAGTTCGAGAACCTGCACGCGGGCGAGCGCCATGGCGCGGAGAGCCCGCTCACCCAGGTCTGGGCGAGCGGCGTGGAATCGGTGGTCGGCGGCGCTCCCGTGCGCGAGGGCCGCGACCCGGTGAGCACCGGGAACACGGGCGTCAACGAGGGGACGGACACGCTCGGCGGCTGGGCTCCCCGCTTCGAGGGCCGCCCCCTCACCAGCTTCGAGAACAAGGCCATCCACGCCGGACGCATGGTGTTCGACCTCACCTACCGCCGCCGCTGAGCGGCCGCCGGCACCGGGGGGATGCAGGAATGATGGGTATTTTCAGCCGCCGCAGGACATCCGCCCGCAGGGCCGGGGCGGACCCGATCGAGGCCTTCTGGCGATGGTGGGCCGACGACGGCGAGGAGCTGCTGACCGACGCCACGCGGGCCGGGGACTTCGACGCCTACGTGGACGTCATGACCCGGCGCGTGCGGGCGATCGCGCGCGGCCTCGAGTGGGAGACCAGGACGGGCACGGGCGCCGAGCACACGCTCTGCGTCTCGAGCGGTGGCGATGCGTCACTGCGCCCGGTGGCCGAGCGCTGGTACCGCGCGTCCCCGCCGCCGGGCCCGCGCTGGGACTTCGTGCCGGCCCGCAGCGCGAAGCCGGACATGCTGGAGTCGACCATCACCTACCGCCGTCGGACGTTCGACCTCCGCCGGACCCGCGTGCACGCCGCGGTGACCCGCGCAGGTGACGGCTTCATCGTCTCGGTGTACAACCCGGGTTTCACCGGACAGTGGGACGACGAGTACGGGCTGTGCGTCCTGCTGCTCGAGTGGCTGCTCGGCGAGGACGACGTGGAACGCTGGGTGCGCCGCGTGGACTGCATCGTCCACGACGTGGCGGACAGCATCCCCGCCGCGGAGCTGCCGGCCCGGGTGGCGGACTTCGCCCGCACCCTGCCCGAACCGAGCTGGCGGCTCATGCAGGGCACGCTCGGCGCGGGCGACCCGATCCTCGTGCGGGTCCTGCGCCCGCTGCGGTGGATCGACCATCCGCGCTTCGACCTCCACACGGCGCTGCGGGTCCCGTTCGACGCCGACGAGCAGGGCCTCCCCCGCCCCACTGCGTTCGACGCCCTGAACGACCTCGAGGACTCACTCGTCACGGCGCTCGGGATCCGGGGGATGCTGGTGGCCACCGAGACGTCCAGGGGCGTGCGGACCCTCCACTTCTACTCCGATTCGGAGGACCAGAACGGGAAGGACGTGCTCGACGCCGCGGCCTCCGACCAGCGCGCCGTCACCGCGAAGCACGCGCTCGATCCCGGCTGGAAGAAGGTTCAGGACTTCGCCTGACGCTGCTCCGCGGCCCTGCGCACCGCGGCACTTCTCCCCACTGTGCGGCCCTTCCCGTGGGCATGTCTGACCATGCCCACTGTCAGCCCGTGCTCGGTGGGCAGGGAGGACGCGCGGTCCGTGGGCGGGTGCCCGTCAGCGCCCGGGCGGGAGGGTCAGAACGACGACGACGGCAGATCCCGCTCGCCGTCGCGGATGGCGGTGACGATGCGTCCGACGACGGCCGCCGGATCCTTCCCCTGCGGCAGCTTCGGCGCTTCGCCCGCGATCGGCCGGGTGGCGAGGCCGGTCTCCGTGTGCGGCGGACGGACATCCAGAACGCGGACGCCCTGCCGGCGCAGTTCCAGCGTCAGCGCCTTCCCGTACGCGCTCAGCCCCGCCTTCGTGGCCGAGTACGCGGCCATGCCCGCCGTCGGGCTCTCCGCGACGACGGCGCTGATCTGCACGATGAACGAGTCCTTGCCGAGCGAGGGTGCGACCGCGCGGACGAGCCGCATCCAGCCGAGCAGGTTCACGAGCATGAGCTCGTCGAGGGTGTCGTCGTCCACCTCCGTGGCCGGCCCGAAAGCCACCACACCGGACGCGAACACGAGTCCGTCCAGCTCCCGGCCGTACACCGCGGCGGCGATGTCCGCCGGGCCCGCGGGCTTGCCCAGATCAGCGGCGACGGTCCCGACGACGGCCTCCCCGAGTTCCTCCGCGAGGCCTGCCAGTTTGTCCTCCGACCGCCCGGACAGCGTCACCCTGGCGCCCTGGGCAGCGAGCTGCCGCGACAGTTCCGCCCCGAGGACCCCGGTGGCGCCGACGACGAGGACATGGGCACCGCTCAGCTCAGTCATGCGCCGAGTGTAGCAACGCTCCTCGACGCCCTTCCGGGGTGGGGGCCGGGCTCGGGGACTCCGAGGATCATGCCCCATCGCTGCCACTACAGTGTGGGCATGACCGAGATGCGGAGCTGGCAGTCGATGGTGGACACGAACGCGGCACGCCTGCTGCGTACCACCGGGCGGACGCCGTCGGACTGGGCCGGGGAGGCCCGCGCCGCGGGCATCACGACGCGCGAGGAACTGTCCCGCTGGCTCAGGGAACAGGGGGTCACCGGGTACAACCTGATGAGCGTCGACTGGGAGGTCTTCGGGATCCCCGAGTTCTTCCTCCGGTCCGCCGACGAACTCTACGCCGGCCAGTACGCGGACCGGCCGGCCCTCAAGCCCGTCGCCGACCGGATCCTGCTCTGGGCCGCGGCGACACCCGGGACGATCATCCAGATGCGCAAGACGTACGTCTCACTGCAGTCGTCACGGCGGAAATTCGCCCAGCTCACCCCGACAACCCGTACCGCCGTCGATCTGTCCTTCCGCCTGGCGGTGCCGGACCTGCCCGGACTCGAACCGGTCCGCGCCAACGATCCGTTCGCCTGGCGCATCCGGCTCCGGCACGAGGACGACGTCGACGACGCCGTCCTGCGGGCGCTCAGCGCTGCGCTGGAGGATAGCGCCGCGCGTTCCTCCGCTTGAGCTCCTCGAGCTCCTGCTGGGTCGCCGCTTCGGCCTCGAGTTCCTCGAAGGCCTGCTGAAGGCGCGGGGAGGACGGATCGGTCCAGGAGAGCTCCTCGCGCGCCTGCGCCTGCGCCTCGAACCGCCGCACCTCGAGTTCGGCGTTCCGACGTGCGGCGTCGATCGCCGCCGCGTCCCGCGAGGAGGAGGCGAGGGCGTCGTGCACGCCGATCGCGGCCTGCGCTGCAGCGCGCCGGGCCAGCATGGCGTCGTACTCCAGCGCGTTCTGCTGCACACGCTGTTCGAGCCGCCGGACGTCCTGCTGCAGCCGGCGGGACTGCTCCTCCGCTTCCCGTAACTGCCGTGTGAGCGTCTCGAGGCGTCGGCGGGCGGTCATCGACTCCCGGATCGCCGCACGCGCGGCGTCGTCGTCCCCGCGCTGGACGGCGGCCGCGGCGGCTGCTTCCACCCGGTTCAGGTAGGCGGCGGCGTCATTGGCGGCCAAGCCCACCCGGTGATGGTGCGCTGCGACGTCGGCCGCCCCGCGACGCGCCTGGTCCAGCAGCGAGTGCTGGGTCGCCTGGGCGTTCTGCGCCTGGACCCGAGGATCCTGCTTCGCTTCGACGGCCGCGTTCCGGTTGGCCTGCACGATGCGCGTGATGCGGCGTTTGATCGACATTGCTCGGACCCCTGGCTGGTTGTGGTGTGGCTACCTTCTCGAACCTCTCACCACGTCTGCCCGTTCCCGTACGTGTCCCGCCATGCCCCCATGGCCGAGATCTCGGTGCGCAGACGAGTGGTGGCACGCTCGAGCTGGAGCGTGTCGATGGACCGCGAGGTCTGCAGGAGACTCCGGCGCAGGTCGGCGGAGAGTTCGTCGAGGGCATGCGCCTGGGCGGACAGTTCCCTGGTCCATTCCTGCTTGAGCGCCCGGTTGGGCTCCCGGTCCGCCGCCCGCAGGAGGTTCTCCAGGGACGCGGCCGCCTGGTCGATCTCCGTGGCGGCCCGCGGCAGGTCGCCCACCGGTCGGCCCTGCGCCTTCGCCTCTGCGAGGGCGAGGTGCGTGGCGCGCGAGGACCGGGCGAGGTTGCCGATCAGCCGGGCGGGCTCCCGGGTCAGCGCATCCGGGGAGTAGGCGCGGGCGGCCAGCATGCCGCGCTCCCTGGTCCGTTCGATGATGCGCGAGCTCCTGACCTTCCGCACCGTGAGCCAGCCGGCGACGCCGGTGCCGGCGCCGAGGGCGAGGAGCACCCCGAGACCGACGGCGAAGGCTTCGACGAGCTCCTCAAGCATGATGGTTCCCCGGGATGTGGTTCATCCATCCAGTCTGCCCGGCTCCCCTGACAAATTCCAGCCGTCAGGGGCTCTCCCATCCCCGGCGGGCGGACGTGAGGACGCCGGGAAGACGCCACACCGCGACGCCCGGCCCGCGGCCCGAGAGGACGAGGGCGCCCTCCACCTCCTCCGCCGAAGCGGGCTGCCGACCCGGATCGACGCGCTCGGCCTCGGCCCACGGGCCGGGCAGCAGGTCGAGTGGCACCCGCATGCCGTCGTGGTCCGCCCGGGCTGCCACGACCACGAGGCATTCCTCCTCGTGTTCACGCACGAACACGACGACGTCGGGCGTCGCGGCCAGCCAGCGCACCGCCCCGTCCCGGAGCGACGGGGAGGCACGTCGAAGCGCCGCCAGGTCCGCGATCAGGGCTCGCACGTCGGCGGGGCGACCGTCCGGACCGTCCCATGGCATGGGCGTGCGGGAGTCCTCACCGTTGGTGCCCCGCAGGCCGAACTCGTCGCCGGCGAAGAGCGTGGGCAGCCCCGGCAACAGGAAGGCGAGGGCGAGCCCGACGGCGGTGCCGCCGTCGACCATCACCGAGGCGGCGCGCGCGGTGTCATGGGTGTTCAGCGCCGTCATGTTCTGCGAGCGGACGCGCCAGGAGAACCCGGAGGACAGCGCCGTGTGGGTGGCGACGAGGTCTCCGCCGTCGATCCGGGGGACGCCCGGTGCGGGCGTGCCGAAGAAGTTGATGCCCTCCGTGGCCCGGTCCTCGCGGGCCAGCCACTGCCAGAGCGGGCGGGTGAAGTTCGAGTAGGTCATGCCGCCGTCCCACGTCCTTCCGGACAGGTCCTCGGTGGCGTCGCCCGTCGACTCGGCGAGCAGCATGAGCCCGGGCCTGACAGCGTCCATGGTGCCCCGGATGAGCGCGGCGACCTCCCGGTTGAGGTCCACGCGCCCGTGCCGACCGGTCATGTTGGCGACGTCGATGCGCCAGCCGTCGAGGTTGTACGGCGGGAGCAGCCACCGGGCCACCACCGACTCCGGGCCCTCGACGAAGCGCCGCCTCAGTTCCTCGGAGGACCAGTCGAGCTTCGGCAGGCTCGGGACGCCGAACCAGCTGGCGTACTCCGTACCGTCCTCGCTGAAGTAGTAGAAGCCGGCTTCCCGGCAGGTCGGATCGGCGACCGCCGTGCGGAACCAGTCGTGGGCGTCGCCGGTGTGGTTGACCGTGAGGTCACCGAGGACGGCGATGCCGCGCGCATGGGCGGCCTCGACGAGCCGGACGAGGGCGGCGTTCCCGCCGAGGAGCGGGTCGACCTCGTCGAACGTCGAGGCGTCGTACCGGTGGTTGGACCGCGCGGGGAAGAAGGGCGTGAGGTACAGGACCGTCGCACCCAGCGCCTGGATGTGGTCGAGGCGCCCGGTGATGCCGTCGAGGTCTCCTCCGTAGACCTGCCGGGGTGTCAGCGCGCCGCGCGGCTGGACCGGATCGTCCCACCGGCAGCCGACCGCCCAGTCCGGGAGGGCGTCGAGGGGCACCGCCGCGGACGACCGCGCGTACCGGTCGGGGAAGACCTGGTAGATCACGGCGTCCCGGGCCCAGGGCGCGGGCGCCGGACGGCAGTCGATCCGGAAGTCGTCGCGGTCCGGGGTGTCCCGGCGGAACGTGCCGACGGCGTTGAGCCACCGGAGCTCGGGGCCGCGGGCGCCCGGAAGCTCGAACAGGAACCGGTAGCGGAGCGTGGGGTTGACGGCGGTGACGCGCGCCTCCCAGCACGCCCACGCGCCGTCGTCCCCCTCCCCGGGAAGGAGCCGCGCCTCGTCGTAGTGCCCCTCGCCGTCGCGGACGGACCGGACGAACACCCGTCCGGGCGTCCCCCACCGGACGGGGACCCGCACGCGCAGGTCGAGGCTGTCCCCCACGCCCGGCGACTGCTCGGGCACGTACAGGGGCGAGCCGTCGTGGTGGGGTGCGAGGAACGGGTCCTGCACGGGTCAGCCCTTGACGGAGCCGGAGACGAGACCGGTGGTGATGTACTTCTGCAGGAAGAGGAACAGGGCCATGACCGGCACGGCCGCGAGTACCGCGCCGGCCGCGAAGACGCCCCAGTTCTCGGACCGCTGCTGCGCCACGTAGGAGTACAGGCCGACGGCGAGGGTCTGCGAGTCGGGGTCGGTCAGCACCACGCTGGCGATCACGAATTCGCTGCTCAGGCCGATGAACGCCAGGAGCCCCACGACGGCGAGGATGGGCGTGACGAGCGGGAGGATGATCGTGAAGAACACCTGCACGTGGCTGGCGCCGTCGATGCGGGCGGCCTCGTCGAGGGACTTCGGGACGGTGTTGAAGAACCCGTACATGAGGTACGTGTTCACGCCCAGCGCTCCGCCCAGGTAGACCATGATGAGGCCGAGCTGGCTGCCGAGGCCGAGCCACGGCACCACGTCGGTGATCGCGTTCAGGAGCAGGAAGATGGCGACGACGGCAAGCAGCTGCGGGAACATCTGCAGGATCAGCAGCGAGAGCAGGCTGACGCGGCGGCCCTTGAAGCGCATACGGCTGAACGCGTAGGCGGCGAGGGCGCCGAGGAACACGGTGGCCGCGGACGTCACCACGCCGATGACCATGGTGTTCATGAACCACCGCCCGAAGGGCCGGTTCGGGTTGGTGAACAGGGCCTCGAAGTTGCCGGTGTCGAACCTGCTGAACAGGACGTTGGAACCGGCCATGGTCCCGTTGGAGTTGAGGGCCGCGGAGAGCACGTAGAGCAGCGGGAACACGGCGAAGAGCGTGGTCACGACGCCGACGACATGGCGCCAGCCCTTGTGCCTGAACCACTGGCCGAAGCTGCGCCTGCGCTGCGCCGGGGCCCGGTGGGACCCGGTGGGCGTCTCGGCGGGGGTGGCTGCCGGGGTGTCGGTGAACGTGGTCATCAGTTGATGTCCTCCAGAGCCTTGGTCTGCCGGAAGCTGATGGCGGAGATCACGGCGACGATGAGAAAGATGATGATGGACAGGGCGCTGGCCAGGCCGTAGTCGCGGCCCACACCGGTACCGAACGCGATCTCGTAGACCATCGTGATCAGGATGTCGGTGTGGCCGATGTTCGCGGTCGTGCCCGAGAAGCGGGGGCCGCCGTCGGTCAGCATGTAGATGACGTTGAAGTTGTTGAAGTTGAACGCGAAGCTCGCGATCAGCAGCGGCGCGACCGAGACCAGCAGCAGGGGCAGCTTGATGGCCGTGAAGATGCGCCAGCCGGTCGCGCCGTCCATGCGGGCGGCTTCGTCGACCTCCTCGGGCAGGGACTGCAGGGCCCCCGTGCACACCAGGAACATGTAGGGGAAGCCGAGCCAGAGGTTCACGACGAGCACGCTGATCTTCGCGAGCAGCGGGTCGGTCAGCCACGGGATGTCCGCGCCGCCGAAGAAGGTGTTGTTCACGAACCCGAATTCGGGGTTCAGCAGCCCGGACCACACGAGGCCGGCGAGGAAGGCCGGGAAGGCGTAGGGCAGGATCATCAGGATGCGGTAGATCCGCTTGCCGCGCAGGTCCGGCAGGTTGAAGGCGTTCGCGAGGAACAGGCCGAGCGCGAACGTGGACAGGACGGAGACGATGGCGAAGGTGAAGGTCCACAGGACCACCTGCAGCAACGGGCCGCGGATGTTCGGATCCGTGAACGCCTTCACGAAGTTGTCGAAGCCGACGTTGATCTTCCAGCCGGTGCTCAGCTGCTCGCCGTCCGCGGACCGGAAGGAGCCCTCGCCCGTGTCGGAGTAGGTGGTCCCGGTCTCGAGGTCGGTGAACGTGCTCGTGGTCTCGTCGTAGCTCAGCGCCGGGCGATAGACGTACGCGTTCGAGCCGTCACTGGTCTTGAGGCTGCCGTCCTCCGGGTCGTCGGAGAACGGGACGGTGAGCGCCAGGATGTCCTCCTGGTTCGCGAGGACCTCCCCGAACTGCAGCGTGCGGTAGCCCTCGAGCTCCACGCCCTTGCCGGTGCCGTCGGTGACGGCGTCCTCGGCCTCCTCGAGCGGCACGCCGGTGGTACCCACGGACACGCCGCCGTCGGGATCGGTGGCGAGGAGGTGGTACTCGCCGTCGGCCTCCAGGACCGAGACCCGGTAGGCGGGGGAATCGGGGACCCGCTGCTGCGCGGAGAGCTGGATGGCGCTCACGGCGTCGTCCTTGGTGCTGTTGTGGCCGTCACCGTAGTTGGTGAAGGCCACGTAGCCGCTGTAGACCATGACGAACACCTGGAAGATCACCAGGAAGAAGATGCCGGGGGCCAGATACTTCGCCGGCAGGCCGCCCCTGCGCAGGTAGATCCAGTTGACGAGGACGGTCACGGCCGCACCGACGAGGAGGATCACCCACTTCTCCTGCAGGAAGAGCGTGATGAGCACGTAGACCGCGAAGGCGTCCACGAGGCCGAGCAGCACGATCTTCGCGAGCAGGCCGAGGGTCGAATCGGAGCGGGCGGCTGTCTTCTTGGGGCGCGTTGCGGCCGGGCCGGGAGGGGCCGATGTGAGCATGGCGGAGGCTTTCGGTGTTCGGCGCGGAAGGCCGCTGCTGTGGTGCCGCCACCTCGAAGGGGTGGCGATGAGAAGGGTGGCGGGAGGGAGCAGAAAAGAAAGAAAAAAAAGAAGACAGATACTCCCACACCGCCCCCCCCCCCCCCCCCCTCCCTCCCCCCCCCCCCCCCAGGGTACTGCGGGTACTACTGCGCGGCGATCTTCGCCTCGATGTTGCTCACCATGGTGGTCCAGGCTTCGGCGGGGTCGGCGTCGCCCTTGATCAGCGCGAGCTCGGTTCCGCCCCAGTCGGCCCAGACGGCCTGCATCTCGGGCAGCGCGGGCATCGGGACGCCGTTGGCGCCGATCTCGCCGAACGCGGCGACGATGGGATCGGACGCGGCCTTGTCGAAGCTGGCCTTCAGGGCGGGCGGGCGGCCTCCGACGTCGTACATGGCGTCCTGGGCGGCTTCGGTGCTGAGGTAGTTGACGGCGAACTCGTTCGCGGCGAGCGCGTTGGCGCTCTTCGACGAGATGAAGAAGCCGTTGACACCGATGAAGGGCTGGGCCTCCTGGTCACCGACCGTGGGGAGCTTGTCCACGGCGAGGTTCAGGCCCGCGGCCTCCGCGTCGGGGACGTTCCACGGGCCGGTCAGGAAGTACGGCGACTCGCCGGCGTTGAACTTCTCCTTGGCGATGTCACCCGTGATGTTCGAGTTAATGACCTTCGATCCGGTGTCGCCCCACTCCACGAGCTTCTTGGCGAATTCCACGCCGTTCGGTTCGCCGAGCAGCAGTTCGTCGGCGTTGTAGCTGCCGTCCTCGTTCTGCCCGAACACCGGCACACCCATCGAGGTCTGCAGCGGGTACAGGTGGTAGGGATCGCCCTGCTTGGGGTCCATGCCCACCAGGAACGGGTAGGTCGCCTTCCCGTCCGCGACGGCGGCCTCGCCGTTGGCGATGACCTCGTCGAACGTGTCCGCAGCCTCGGGAACGAGGTCCGTGTTGCGCAGCAGCGCGATGTTCTCCAGCGCGTAGGGCACGCCGTAGACGCTGCCGTCGTAGGTCATGGCCTGGACCGCGGACTCCTGGAACTCGGAGGCCTTGTCGCCGAGTTCCACGGGGGCGACGACGCCGTTCTGGACGAACGTGCCCAGCCAGTCGTGGGGGCCCACGATCAGGTCCGGTCCCTTGCCGGTGGGCACCTGGGTGATGAAGTCGTCCCGAACCGCGGCGAAGTCCTTCACCGCGAGCTTGACCTCGATACCGGTGTCCTCCTTGAAGGACTTGGTGATCTCCTCGAGGGCGGGCGCGCGCTCGGCGTCGACCCACATGGTGAGGGTGGTGGCGCCACCCTCGGCGAGATTCGGGGCTGCGGAACTGGACGTGGCCGAGGGGGAGTCGGCGGCTCCTCCGCCGCAGGCCGTGAGGGCCAGGACGGCCACCGACATCACGCCGGTGAGCAGAGCGTGCCGACGGGTCGGCTGGGGGGATCGCACCTTCATTGGTGAACCTTTCATGAGCGGCTTCTGTCGATCCTCCGGAGGAAGCGCGGGGCTTCGCCGGCCGGAAGACGTGGGTGTCGACAGCCGCTCCCTCCTGGGAGCGACGGTGACCCGAGTCACAACTGTAAACGCTTGCATCGGGTTTACCCAACGCCGGGCCTCCGACGCGCCGGTACCCGAGAAAAGTCGGAAGGACAAGGCTTCTTCTCCTGCAAACGCTTCCATAATCCGGCGCCGGGCAGTCTAGGATGATCCGCATGTCTGAGATCGCCCCCCTCCTGTCCGGCGAGGACCTGTCCTCCCCCGACGCCTTCCACGCACCGCTCCACACCCCGTCCGAGGGCGACCAGTGGTGGCGCTCGTCCGTCATCTACCAGGTGTACCCGCGCTCCTTCCGGGATTCGAACGGTGATGGCATGGGTGACCTCCCGGGCGTCACGGCGGAGCTTGCGCATCTCGCCGAGCTCAGCATCGACGCGGTCTGGCTCTCGCCGTTCTTCACCTCGCCCCAGCGCGACGGCGGCTACGACGTCGCCGACTACTGCGACGTCGACCCGCTGTTCGGCACCCTCGCCGACTTCGACGCGCTCGTGGCCCGCGCGGACAGCCTCGGCATCCGCGTGATCGTCGACCTCGTCCCCAACCACTGCTCCAGCGAGCACGCGCTCTTCCAGGCCGCCCTCGCGGCGCCGGCAGGTTCGGCGGAACGCGCGATGTTCATCTTCCGGGACGGTCTCGGCGCCGACGGCAGCGAGCCGCCCAACAACTGGCAGTCGCACTTCGGCGGGCCGGCCTGGACACGCGTCATCGACGCCGACGGCACGGCGGGCCAGTGGTACCTCCACCTGTTCGACTCCTCGCAGCCCGATTTCAACTGGGACAACCCCGCGGTGCGGGCCGAGTTCGAGCGCGTCCTGCGCTTCTGGCTCGACCGCGGCGTCGGCGGCTTCCGCGTCGACGTGGCCCACGCCCTCATCAAGGCCGAGGGTCTCCCGGACTGGGGCGGACGCGCCGACGGCGGATCCTCCGAGGGCTTCCCCGGCTGGGAGGCGCCCATGTTCGGCCAGAAGGAGATCCACGACATCTACCGGCAGTGGCGGGCCATCCTCGCCGAGTACGACGGCGAGCGCATCCTGTGCGCGGAGGCCTCGATCGACCCCCTGCCGCGGCTCACGAACTGGGTCCGCTCCGACCAGATGCACCAGGCGTTCAACTTCGCCTACCTCCACCACCCCTGGGACGCCCATGGTCTCCGGCACGTCATCTCCTCCTCCCTCACCGCGTTCGACGCCGTCGACGCCCCCACCACGTGGGTGCTCAGCAACCACGACGTCGTGCGGCACGCCAGCCGCTTCGGGCTGACGGACGGCCCGCCGCGCGGCGGCGACGGCATCGGCCGCGCGGACGCGCAGCCCGACACCGCGACCGGCCTCGCCCGCGCCCGCGCCGCGTCGCTCGCCATGTTCGCCCTGCCCGGCGGCATCTACCTGTACCAGGGCGAGGAGCTCGGGCTGCCCGACCACACCGCCATGCCCGACGACGCACGGCAGGACCCGACCTTCGTCCGCACGGCCGGCGAGAGGATCGGCCGCGACGGATGCCGCGTCCCCCTCCCCTGGCAGTCCCAGGCGCCGGCCTTCGGGTTCGGGGACGCCGCGGCGCCCGCGACACCGTGGCTGCCGCAACCCGAGGGCTGGGCGGAGTACGCACGCGACGTGCAGTCCGCCGATCCCGAATCCACCCTCTCGCTGTACCGGACGGCCCTGCAGCTCCGCCGGGACCTGCGCCTGGGTGCCGGGTCGCTCAGCTGGTCCAGGGACTTCGAGTGCTCCGACGTCGTCGCGTTCCGCAACGGCGACGTGCTGGTGGTGCTGAACATGGGCGAGTTCGCCGCCCCCGTGCCGGAGGGCACCGTGCTCGCCGTCAGCACGCCGGGCTCGGTCACCGACGGCATGCTCGCCCCGGACGCCTGTGTCTGGCTGATGTCCGCCGGGTAGGAGATCAGCGCAGGATCCGCAATGATCGGACGGGGCCCTCCCGGGGTCCCCGTCACTGCTGCCGGACGGAAGGGGGACCATGGCCGGGATCAAGGACGTCGCCCAGCTGGCGGGCGTGTCCACCGCCACCGTCTCCCGTGCCCTCAGCGGCAACGGCCGGGTCTCCGAGCGGTCGCGCGCGCGCGTGCTCCAGGCGGCGAGGGAGCTCGACTTCGTCGTCAGTTCGACGGCGTCCTCGCTGGCCTCCGGGCGCCACCGCAACATCGGCGTCGTCGTCCCGTCGGTCGCCCGCTGGTACTACTCCCAGATCGTGGACAGCCTCGCGGCGTCGCTCCTCACCGCCGGATACGACCTCACGCTGTACAACCTGAACGAGGACGCCGGTATCCGCGACCGCGTCCTCTCCGAGTTCCTGCTGCGCCAACGCTGTGACGGCGTCATCCCGGTCTCTCTCGAGCTGAGCCGCGAGGAGCTGGGGCAGCTCCTCGCCGTGGGCAAGCCCGTCGTCGGGATCGGTGGGCCGCTCCCGGGCGCCGAGACCTACAGCGTCAACGACCGCGAGATCGCCGAGCTCGCCACCGAGCACCTGATCACCCTCGGGCACCGGCGCATCGCCCACCTCGGCGGGTCGGACGCCTTCGAGAACGATTTCCGGATCGCGGGAACGCGCCGGCAGGGCTACGAAGCGGCGATGGCCGCGGCGGGCCTGGAGATCCTCGACTCCTGGCGTATAAACGCCGACTTCACGATCCAGGGCGCGCACAGCCAGGCGAAGCAGCTTCTCGGCTACCCGCGGGACACCCCGACCGCCGTCTTCTGCGCCTCCGACGAGATGGCCGTCGGCACCATCCTCGCCGCCCGCGAGCTGGGCCTCCGCGTCCCGGAGGACGTCTCGGTGATCGGCATCGACGGCCACGAGCTCGGCGAGGCGCTCGGCCTGACCACCGTGGCCCAGTTCCCGCAGCAGCAGGGCAAGCGTGCCGTCGAGCGCCTGCTGCAGATCCTGCAGGACCCGGGCGCGTACCGCCCCGTGAACCACGCCGCCCGGACCGCCCTGATCATCCGTTCGAGCACCGCCGCCCCGTCCGCCTGACGCGATCCTCGTACCGTTCCGGGGAACTTCCACCCCCGGACGTGCATGCCGGGCCGCGACACGCCGTGGCCCCGGCCCGGAGCCGGCCCGACGTCCCCGCGGTCGGCCCGGGACGCAGGAGGGCCCGACACCCCGGGCGGGATGCCGGGCCCCGTGGGGGTACGGCTACTTCGCCTCGAACACCGCCACCGTGCGGGCCGGGACGGTGAAGGTCCCGTCCTCGGTGGCCGTGGCCTGCCGGACGACGTCGTCGCTGCCGTCCGCCTGGACGGCGTGCAGCGCGAAGCCCTGGCCTGCGGCGGGGACGTGCTGGGTGGTGGGCTCGGCGGAGGCGTTGAAGACCACCACGATGCCCGTCCGCTCGGGGTCGACGTCGGGGCCGACGGTGTCGTCGAGGTGCATCACGATCACGCCGGGCTCCTGGTCGGCGCCACTGCCCGGGAAGGACAGCTTCTCCTGGACGAGGGCAGCGGTCCCGAGGCTGAACAGCGGGCTGCCCTGCCGGATCCGCAGCAGCTCCTGCGCCTGCCCGCGCGCGGCCGCGATGTCGGCCGGTGTCGGTTTGAGCGCCGGGTCGGCCAGCAGCGGGCGCATGAACGCGTACTTGCCCTCGTTGTCAGCCCGCGGCGGCAGGCCCCGGCCGAAGCCGTTGTCCGTGCCCGTGTGGTCGAGGACGTTGAACCAGTCGCCGGAGTCGTAACTGTTGCGATCCAGCGACTTGCTGCGCAGCGCCTCGCCACCGGCGTGCCAGAAGGAGATGCCCTGGCCGAAGGCCGTGGTGGAGAGCGCCAGGGTCTGCATCCTGATGCGGTCGGCCATCGGGGTGTCGGTCGGCAGCTTGAACGCGAGCGCGTCGAAGAGCGTCTCGTTGTCATGCGCCTCGACGTAGGTGACGCTTTCCTGCGGGTCCGCGGTGTACCCGGTGGGTGACCCGTTGTAGTCCACGTCGGCGCCCGTGACCTGCGCGCCGGTGCGGTCGGTGAACGTGTAGTCCCTCAGGTTGCCCGTCAGGCCCACCCGGATCTGGTCCTGCGACAGCAGCAGTTCGGCGCGCTGTTCGGCCTCGGTCCCGTTGCCGGCGACGCCGTTCGGGTCGGTCAGCAGCCCGGAGGCGAAACCCTGGATCCGCGGGTCGTCGTCGAACGGTCCGCCACCGCGCACGGCGTCGCGGAGCCGGTCGTTGAACGTGCCGATGCCGGTGCCGGCCATGTTCGCCTGGGTCGCCTGGACGAACCGGGCGTTGTCCGCGACCTCCCCGAAGTTCCAGCCCTCGCCGTAGAGGTAGATGGATCTGCCGTCCACGCCGTCACGCTTCAGTGTCAGCTTGTCGAGCGCGGCACGGACATCGAGGATGTTCTGCTTGGTGTGGTGCCCCATGAGGTCGAACCGGAACCCGTCGAGCTTGTAGGTGCGCGCGAGCGTCACGATCGAGTCGACCATCAGCTTGCCCATCATGGTGTGCTCGGTCGCCGTGTTCGGGCAGCAGGTCGAGGTCTCGACAGCACCCGACGCGGGGTCCAGGCGGTGGTAGTAGCCGGGGACGATCCGGTCGAGGTTGTTGTCCGAGGACTGGCCGGCACCCGCGGTGTGGTTGTAGACGATGTCCTGGATGACCCGCAGCCCCGACTCGTTGAGCGAGGCGACCATCCCCCGGAACTCGCGGATGCGCGTGGCGTCCCCGGGATTCGTCGAGTAGGAGCCCTCGGGTGTCGTGTAGTGCAGCGGATCGTAGCCCCAGTTGAAGCCGTCCCGGCCCGCGACCGCGCTGACGCACTGCTGCTGTTCGGTGCTGTCGGGGGCGAACGCCTCGAGGTCGCACGCGGGTTCGGCCTGCTGCGCCCGGTCCTCCTCGATGGTGCCGATGTCGTTCACGGGCAGGAGGTGGACGGCGTTGAGCCCGCTGTCCGCCAGCTCCGAGAGCCGCTGCATGCCGGCACTGTCCGTCCTGCTGAACGCGGCGTAGGTGCCGCGCTCCGCTTCGGGCACGGTGGTGTCGGAGACCGAGAAATCGCGCACGTGGAGTTCGTAGACGGACAGCTCCTCCGGTCGCTCGAGCGCCGGTTTCGGCAGGGCCGACCACGACGACGGCATGAGTGCCGGATCGGCGAGGTCCACGATCAGCGAACGCTCCGAGTTCGTGGAGAGCCCGACGCTGTAGGGGTCGGTCACGAGGTTGTGCTCGACGGCGCCGGTCTCGGGGACGAAGACCTCGACGTCGTAGAGGTAGTACGCACCGTTCCAGTCCTTCTCGCCCTTGATGCTCCACACGCCGTCCTTGCCCGCGCGCAGGGGGCGGGTGGCGATCGGGTCCCCGCCGGAGCCGTCGCGGAAGACCTGCACGGACACGCTGCGCGCCGTGGGGGCCCAGAGCTGAAGCTCGGGCTTCTTACCCTTCCAGCTGAGGCCGAGCTCCTGGCGTGCCGCGCTCGCGTACAGGTCGTCGAGCACGCCGGGCACCTGGACGCCCGTGGATGCGAGGAGGTCTCCCTCCGGCGAGACGGCGGCCAGGAGCAGTTGCCCCTTCAGCAGGTCCCCAGCCGTCCGCGCGTCCTTCGTGCCGAGGGTCACGGTCGGCAGCTCCGCCAGATGCGGGTAGCGGGCCGCGAGATCCGCGGGCAGGGCGTCGCCGCCGCGGTCGAGGTCGATGTAGGTGCCGCCCGTGACGGCGTCGTCGGCGGCGGCGAGCCCGCCCTCCGGAGCGGAGTAGAGCCGGAAGCGGGCGTCGGCGGGCACGTCCGCACCCCAGGCGAGGGTGTCTGCCGTCAGCCAGTGCGCCGCCGTCGACCCCGTCGGCGCACTGGGCGCGTCGCTCGAGATGACGTGCGTGCGGTGGTTGTACGTGAAGGTCACGGGGCCGCCCGGGGCCTGGAGCGCCAGGTTCGCGCCACCGGCAGCGCCGTCGGCGCCGTAGTTCTCACCCCAGGACCCGTTGAGCGCCACCTTGTACTCGTAGGCTCCGGCGGGGACGTCGAAGGTCGCCGACCACGTGTCCGGAGAGCCGTCCACGGGGACGAGCGTCGTGGCGGCGCACTCCGGCTGCCAGTCGTCGGGGCAGCCGAGTTCCGCCTGCAGGGAGCCGACCAGCGCCACCGTGCCCGGCGGGGTCGTGTGGTCGGCCAGCGCGGGCGCCGGCATGAAGGTCGCGAGGAGCGGGGCGGTCAGGACGACGGCGGCCAGTCGGGAGCGGCGCCGCAGCGCTGGTCTCCCGCCGGTCCGGCCCGTGTCCAAGCTGTTCAGGGTCATGGTGGTCCTTCCCCGGCATGCGTCGCTGCAGGCCGGACGGGGGGTGGATATCCCGACCCTAAGGAGGGCACGCGGCCATCGTCAAGGAATTTACAAAACTTTCACGCAATCTTTCCAACCGGACCGGGGGCTGCGCTAGATTGGGGCCATGACTCCCGGCAAGCGTAACGAGCGGCCGCGCCTGGACGACGTCGCCCGCACCGCCGGCGTCAGCGTCCCCACGGTGTCGCGGGTCCTGAACGGCAAGGGCGGCGCCTCCCAGGAGACCCGGGAAGCCGTCCTCGCGGCGATGGACAGCCTGGGCTACGAGCGGCCGTCCCGGACGGCCGGACGCTCCAAGGGGCAGATCGGCGTCGTCGTCCCGGATCTCGTGAATCCGATCTTCCCGGCGTTCGCCGGCGCGATCGCCGCACTCCTGGCGCCGAACGACTACATTCCTGCCCTGTGCACCCTGCCGGGTGGCGGCATCACCGAGGACGAGTACGTCGCCCTCATGCTGGATCAGGGCGTGAGCGGGATCATCTTCGTCTGCGCCGCCCACTCCGACGGCCGGGCGAGCATGGAGCGCTATCGTCGCCTGCGCGGCCGCGTGCCGTTCGTCCTCGTCAACGGCGCCAGGCCCGAGATCGACGCACCGTCCGTCTCGAACGACGACGCCACGGCCATCCGCACGGCCGTCCGGCACCTCGTGGCACAGGGCCATCAGCGCGTCGGCTTCGCGTCCGGCCCCGACCGGTTCATCCCGAGCCGACGAAAGCTGGAGGGCTTCCACTCCGGGCTTCTCCAGTTCCTCGGGGAGGACGACGCCGGACCGCACATCGCGACGAGCATGTTCAGTATCGAGGGCGGACAGAGTGCGGCCAACGAGCTCATCGATTCGGGACACACAGGAATCGTCTGCGCTTCGGACGTCATGGCCCTCGGGGCCGTACGCGCCGCACAGACCCGGGGCCTCCGGGTGCCGGAGGACATCTCGGTGGTCGGGTTCGACGACTCGCCGCTCATGGCCTTCACCGATCCTCCGCTGACGACGCTGCGGCAGAACGTGGCGGCGATGGCCGAGGCGGCCGTCCACGCCCTGGTCACGGAACTGGACGGGGACCGCACCACGCGCACGGAGATCCTGTTCCAGTCGGACCTGGTGGTCCGCGGCTCCACCGGGGCGGGACCGGCGGTGCGGTCGGGCGCCTAGGTGTAGGGGGGCCGGTTGTACGCGGTGCGGGCCGGTTCGGGACGCCACACCATGAGGGCCTGACTGCGGGGCCGCGGGCGCTGCCCGCGGGCGAGGGTGACGACGTCCCCCGCGAGCCCGGCGGCGAACACCCGGCTCGACTCCGCCTGGACCCGGCGGGCCGCCAGTTCGGCGGACAGTTCCACGACGCGGGACTGCAGGGCAGCAACCTGGTTCTCGAGGTCGAGGATCCTCCGGATGCCCTCGAGCGACACGCCCTCCTGCGAGAGTCGCTGGACCTGGCGGAGGGTGCTGACGTCCTTCTGCGAGTAGCGCCGCGCACGGCCCGGCGCCCGGCTCGGCGTGACGAGGCCGAGGCGGTCGTACTGGCGGAGGGTCTGCGGATGCATGTCGGCGAGCTCGGCGGCCACCGAGATGACGTAGATGGGCAGGGTGTGGTCCATTGCGGGCAGCCCTCCTTCCGTTACCGATGCTCCCGGGTCCTGCTCGAGCGTGCTGCTACAGGCGCGCCTTCGCGGCAAGACCGGCGCGGGGATCCGCGTCCTTCGTGGCCGCGCGGAAGGTCTCCACGGCGGCCTGGGCCTCCTTGGACAGGTTCTGCGGAACGACGACGTCGACGGTCACGAGCAGGTCGCCGGTCGCCTTCGACGTCTTCACACCCCGGCCCTTGAGCCGGAGCGTCCTGCCGGACGGCGTGCCGGCGGGCACCCGCATGGTGACCATCTCACCGGAGAGCGTCGGGACCTGGATCTCGGCACCGAGCGCAGCCTCCGGGAAGCTGACGGGCACGTGGACGCGGATGTTGTCGCCGTCGCGCTTGAAGAGCGGGTGCTCCTTCACGCTGACGCTGACCATGAGATCACCAGGGCCGGCCTGGCCCGGCTGGCCCTTGCCCTTGACGCGGACTTTCTGGCCGTCACGGATGCCCGCGGGGATGCGGACGTCGATCTGCTCCCCGGAGGGCTCGCGCAGTCCGATCGTCGTGCCGTTGATGGCACCGGCGAAGGAGATGGACGTGCTCGCCGTGCGGTCGGCGCCCTTCTGCGGGCGGGTGGACTGGAATCCGCCCGGGAAGCCACCGCCGCCCATGCCCCCGCCGCCGCCGAACAGGTCGGCGAACTCGGGGGGCAGGTTGCTGTTGGAGAAGCCGGTACGCTGGCGGCTTCCCGCACCCTGGCCGAAGAGGTTGCCGAAGACGTCCTCGAAGCCGGCGTTGCCGCCGGCGCCGCCGCCCGCTCCACCCGCCGAGAAGCGCGCGCCGCCGCCCATCGCGCGGATGGCGTCGTACTGCTGGCGCTCTTCGGGATCGGACAGCACGGAGTAGGCCTCCGACACGTCCTTGAAGGTGCGCTCCGACGCTGCGGCCCCCTGGTTCTGGTCAGGGTGGTGCTTGCGGGCGAGCTTCCGGTACGCCTTCTTGATCTCGTCACCGGACGCGTCCTTGGAGACACCGAGGATCTTGTAGAAATCCTTGTCGACCCAATCCTGACTGGCCAATTGGTGTCTCCTTCCTAGGTACTGCTGAAAGTGTGGGGCCCGAAGCGTCGGGGTACAGCTTCCTGTATCCGCCACATCGGGGAGAACCGGGTGGGGTGGTCTTCCGTAGGGCCTTTAATATTCCTTCGCGAGCTCTGCGAGCGCAGGAATTTCGTTGGCCCGGGAAGACCATCCCACCCGGCGGGTACAACTACTCCGGCACTGCCACGATCACCTGGGCGGCACGGAGGACGCGCTCGCCCTTGCGGTAGCCCGCACGGAGGATCTGGCTGACGCTGTCGGCCTGGACCTCGGCGCTCGGCTGCTGCATGAGTGCCTCGTGGATGTTCGGGTCGAACACGACACCCACTTCGTCGATGCGGGCCAGTTCGTACGCCTTCAGGACGTTCTCGAGCTTTCCCGCGATGGCCGCGAACGGGCCCTCCGCGAGATCGCCGTGCTGGCGCGCGGCGTCGATGTCGTCGAGGACGGGCATCAGCGAGTTGAGGACGCCGATGACCGCCTGGTCGCGGGCGACGTCCCGGTCACGCTCCACCCGACGCCGGTAGTTGACGTACTCCGCCTGCAGGCGGAGCAGGTCGGTGCGGAGTTCCGCGACGACGTCCACCGCCGGGTTGGTCTCGCCCTCGGCGCCGGCCTCGTTCAGGATGGCCTCGGCCTGGGCCAGTGCATCCCCCTCGGAGGCGTCGGCTACGGGCGTGTCCTGCGCACCGGCCGCGGATTCCTCCGCGACCGGCTCGCCGGCATCCTGCTGCTGCCCACGGACGTCGCCTGTCTCAGGGTCGATGTTCCGGCTGTCGGACGGGTTCACCGGCTCTGACTGGTGCTCTTCTTCATTTCCGTGGTGCGGCATGTTACTTCTTCTCGCTGGTGTCTTCGTCGACCACTTCGGCGTCGACGATGTCCTCGTCGGTGCCCGCGGAGGCCGGCTGGTCGTCGGCGGGGGCGGCACCGGGCTGGCCGGCGTCCTGCTGGGCCGAGGCGTAGATCGCTTCACCGAGCTTGGACTGCGACGCCTGCAGCTTCTCGTAAGCCACCTTCACCTCGTCGTCGTTGTCCTGCGTCTCGAGAGCCTTCTTGAGGGCGTCGACGTCGGCCTGGACCTCGGTCCTGACCTCTTCCGGCAGCTTGTCCGCGTTGTCGGCGATCAGCTTGTCCACCGAGTAGGCGAGCTGCTCGGCACCGTTGCGGACGTCGGCGGCCTCGCGGCGCTGCTTGTCCTCGGCGGCGTGCTCCTCGGCCTCCCGCACCATGCGGTCGATGTCCTCCTTGGAGAGGGAGGAACCACCGGTGATGGTCATCGACTGCTCGGTGCCGGTGCCCTTGTCCTTGGCGGACACGTGCACGATGCCGTTGGCGTCGATGTCGAAGGTGACCTCGACCTGCGGGACGCCGCGCGGCGCCGGCGCGATGCCGGTCAGCTCGAACGTGCCCAGCGGCTTGTTGTCGCGGGTGAACTCGCGCTCGCCCTGGAACACCTGGATGGCCACGGACGGCTGGTTGTCGTCCGCCGTGGTGAAGGTCTCGCTGCGCTTGGTGGGGATGGCCGTGTTGCGCTCGATGAGCTTGGTCATCATGCCGCCCTTGGTCTCGATACCGAGGGACAGCGGGGTGACGTCGATGAGGAGGACGTCCTTGCGCTCGCCCTTCAGCACACCGGCCTGCAGTGCGGCACCGACGGCCACGACCTCGTCCGGGTTGACGCCCTTGTTGGGCTCCTTGCCGCCGGCGAGTTCCTTGACGAGCTCGCTGACCGCGGGCATGCGGGTGGAACCGCCGACGAGGACGATGTGGTCGATGTCGGCCACCTTGATACCGGCTTCGGTGATGACGTCGTGGAACGGCTTCTTCGTGCGGTCCAGCAGATCCTTGGTGAGGTCCTGGAACTTGGCGCGGGAGAGGTGCTCGTCGAGGTGGACGGGTCCGTCCGGCGTCACGGAGAGGTACTGCAGGGAGATGTTGGTGGAGGTCGCCGAGGACAGCTCCTTCTTAGCCTGCTCGGCGGCTTCCTTGAGCCTCTGCAGCGCGATCTTGTCCTTGGACAGATCGGCGCCCTTGGCCTTGGCCTGCGAGAGGAGGTAGTCCACGACGCGCTGGTCCCAGTCGTCGCCACCGAGGCGGTTGTCACCGGAGGTCGAGCGGACCTGGATGGTGGAGAAGGCGTCCTCGTCCTTGCCGACCTCCAGCAGGGAGACGTCGAACGTTCCGCCGCCGAGGTCGAACACGAGGATCAGCTCGTCTTCCTTGCCCTTGTCGAGGCCGTACGCGAGGGCTGCGGCCGTGGGCTCGTTGACGATGCGCAGCACCTTCAGTCCTGCGACCTCGCCGGCCTCCTTGGTGGCCTGGCGCTCGGCGTCGTTGAAGTAAGCGGGCACCGTGATCACGGCGTCGGTGACCTTCTCGCCGAGGTAGCTCTCGGCGTCGGTCTTGAGCTTCTGGAGGATACGCGCGGAGATCTCCTGCGGCGTGTACTTCTTGTCGTCGATGGCGACATCCCACTGGGTGCCCATGTGGCGCTTGACCGACGCGATGGTGCGGTCGATGTTGTTGACGGCCTGGCGCTTGGCGATCTCGCCGACCAGGACTTCGCCGGACTTGGAGAATGCGACGATCGACGGCGTGGTGCGGGCGCCTTCGGCGTTCGCGATGACGGTGGGCTCGCCACCTTCGAGAACCGAGACGACCGAGTTGGTGGTTCCGAGGTCAATACCTACTGCACGTGACATGCAAATTCCTTTCGACTGCCCGGGATTTGCGAGGCGCTCATCCGCCGGGCGCGTAGATTGAGCGTTCTGCACTCAACTATACGGGCGCGCCTCCGGAGAACAAAATGGACTTGAGTCGACGTGGCTCAACTCCTGCTGGTCAGTCGGCCGGCACCGCGGAGATGAGCCCTTCCCGGAAGGCGTCGACGAAGAGCGCGTGGTCCGTGCGCACAGTCTCCGCATACGCCTCCCCGAATCCGACGATGTCGTCGACGAAATTCTCGTGTGACCGGTCCACCGCGGCCAGGATGGCGGTCTCCGTCCGGAAGGGCACGAGGTCGTGGTCGCTGTCCTCGTCGGTGGAGCAGTGGATCTTCGCCGTGGCCTGCCCGAGCGCCTCGAGCACCGGCATCATCTGCTCCGGCTCCGTCAGGTCCTCCCAGGAGAGATCGCGCTTGTAGGGGGAGAGCTCCGACACGACGAAGGAGATCCCACGGATCGTCGTGTAGCCGAGGAACGGGTCGGTGTGGGTCTGCAGGGACCGCTGGCTGATGACGGCGCGGTGCCCGTCGTCCACGAAGTAGCCGCGGACGCGCTCGTCGTCGACGATCCGGCTGGGCGCGGCGATGTTCGACTGCTTCATGGTGAGGATGATGTCGTTCTCCTGTGCCTCGTCGAAGCCCTCGATGAGCACGTTGTAGGTCGGCAGGCCGGCGCTGCCGATCCCGAATCCCTTCTTGCCCACGATGCCCTTCACCCGGTAGAACACGCGCCGCAGGGACCGCTCGCTGTCCGGGATGGTGGAGAGGTATCGGTCGAACGCGTCCGCGACCTCCCGGTACTCGTCGTCGGGGAGCACGCGGATCGAGCCGTCGTCACGGAAGTGGCGCTCGTAGTCCTCGATGCGCGTGAGCGCGTCGAGCAGCCGCGTCCGGCGTGCCGCCCGGGCCTGCTGCAGCACCTGGTAGACGGGTCCGTCCGTATTGTCGAGCCCGAACGCGAACGTGGACTGCTCGTCGTCCACGTAGTCCCGGACACGACCGAGGTAGGCCTCCAGATAGATGCGCGAGAGGTCGCGTACCGACTGCGACGGCAATGCCTTCTGCCAGCACAGGAGCGTGAGCGAGGCGACGAAGCGGCGAAGGTCCCACGAGAAGTGGCCCACGTAGGCCTCGTCGAAGTCGTTGACGTCGAAGGTGAGGCGTCCCTCGTTGCTCATGTAGGTGCCGAAGTTCTCGGCGTGCAGGTCACCGTGGATCCACACCCGGCTGGTGCGCTCGTCCGCCCAGGCGTCGTCGAGCCGTGCCATGTCGGTGTAGAACAGGGCCGCGCTGCCCCGGTAGAAGGCATACGGGTCCGCTGCCATCTTCCGGAACCGGGCCCGGAAGGCGAGGGGGTCCACGCCCATGAGGTCCTGATGGGCCTCGACGAGCGTGCTGACGATGTGCTGCTGACGGGACTCGGTGGCTGCCATCAGCCCACCGTACGCGCGTCCTGTGCTCACGCCCCCTATGGACGGCGGCGCACCGACCACGGATCTACTCGTGGGTTCGCCGGCGAGGGACGCCCCGGTGCCATACTGTCGGCATGGATCTCGAACACTGGTGGGACAGCGTCACACAGCAGACCAGGGACTGGCTCATTGCGCACAACGGCGAAGCGCTCACGCCCGAAGTGGTCGCGGAGATCAGCGCCGCCGGCGGCCTGGTGGCTTCGGAATCCTGGTGGATGGGCGAGCGGGGGGCCGACGGCCTGTTCCTCTCGGATGCCGCGACGGACTGGATCGGGGAACGCGCCGACGGCGAATAGCCGCGGGGAGTCCACGACGGTGTCGGTCGGGGTTGCTACTATCATCGGGCGAGCAGCCGCTCGTCGACAAAGGCAAACCCGGTGCGAGCCGGGGACGCAAAGCCACGGGACCCTCGAGGTCAGCCGGGCCGCCGAAGAGAACAGGTCCACGGAATATGCCTCGGACACGCCACGTCCCCACCGTTCCCATACCCGCGCCGACGGGCGCCGGGCGCCCCACCGGGCTGTCGCTGGACAGCACGCGATGAACAGCCCCGCACCGGGCGATCGCCGGGCCGCCGTCGTCATCGAGGACGACCTCGACATCCGAAACCTGGTGTGCGCCGTTCTCGAGCAGGGCGGCTTCGCGGTCAGCGGCGCGACCACCGGGCGCGAGGGCGTCGACGTCATCCGCCAGCAGCATCCGATAGTGGTGACCCTGGACATCGGGCTCCCCGACATCGACGGCTACGAGGTCCTGCGGCGGATCCGCAGCACGACCGACTGCTACGTGATCGTGCTCAGCGGTCACAGCGACGAGATGGACATCCTCACCGCGCTCCAGGCGGGAGCCGACGACTACGTCGTGAAGCCGTTCCGGCCCCGGGAGCTGCGGGCGCGGATCGACGCCATGCTTCGCCGCCCACGCATCGGGCAGAACGCGCACCACCCTCCGGTCCAGCCCGTGGTGCCTGCCACGCCCACCCCGCCGGACCACGCCGCCCCGGCGAAGTCCGCCAACACCCTGCGGAACGGCGGCATCACCGTGGACGGAGACGCGCGCATCGCCCGGTGCGCCGGGGTGGAACTCCCGCTCACCAAGACGGAATTCAACCTGCTGTACGAGTTGATGCGGGGCAACGGCTCCGTCCGGACGAAGGAGGAACTGGTCCGCGTGTCGCGGGGTGCGGATTACCGTGGCTACAACTTCGTCAGTCGCACGGATGAGCGGGCCATCGAGGTGCACATCGCAAATCTCCGCCAGAAGCTCGCCCGCTTCGACGGCGGCGGCGAACTCATCACGACGGTGCGGGGCGTGGGTTTCCGGGTGGTGCCGCGGAGCAAGGACTAGACCGGGACCGCTCAGGATCCTCCCGGGTCGCCGTCCCGCAGTTCCCCGAGCGTATCCGCCGCACACCCGCGCAGCACGGCGACCGCGCGCCGGGCGCCGTCGAGGTCGTCGGAGCTGATCATCCGGTGGACTGCTCGCGCAGCATGGTGGAGGCGGACCGCTCCGACCATCATGGCCGACGTCGTCACGCTGAGGACGGCGTCCTCGGCACCTGCGGCGTCACCGGCCTCGATCCGCAGGTTCAATCGATCGACCTTGCCTTCGAGCGTCGCGGAGAAGTCACGCACGAACCGGGAGACGACGGCGGGATCGGAGAAGTCGCGCACCATGTCCGCGAGGACGGTGGAGTCGACGAGGGGCGCCGCCGTCCCGTGGTCCTCGAGGAACCGCGCGGCGTCGCGGCGGGGTGCCGCGCCGTCCACCGGATAACGGCCCTGATACTGGTCAGGGCTTGACGGAGTCGAAGGTAGGGGCACCATCCCAGCCTAGCGACGGCCGATGGGCGCCGTGCACCTGCAGAAAGTTCTTGCGCAAAGACTGCGCTGGAGTATGCCGTTTGCCGACATGATCACTGCGTTTCCGGTACTGAGCACTTCCCGCGACGACTTCTTCGAGCTCCTCGAGGACCCCGGGCAGCGGCCCGTCGGCATCCACGCGCCGGAAGCCGGCGACGTCGGGCAGCCCGAGGTAGCCGTCGCGGTAGGCCCGGAGGTCGTCGAGGCGTTCGGTATCGGTCCCCCGCGCCGCGATCCGACGGAAGGCCTCCTCCGGGCTGACGTCGAGGAACACGACGACGTCCGGGGCGGGCAGCCATCGCGCCAGCGCGTCCAGCAGCCGGCTGCGCTGCAGCCCGCGGGTGGCGCGCAGCGCCTGCTGGCAGTGCAGGTTCCGGTCCAGGATGACGACGCCGTCGAACCGGCGGGCGCGCAGGTGGTTGGTGAGGACATTGACCACGCGGACCCCTGATTCCAGGAGGTCCAGGACCCGTGACGGGACGGAGAGGCCGAGCCGTGCGGTCCACGCCGTCATGGTGCGCCGCCCCGACGGGTTGGCGAGCACCATGGTGGGCGTCGTCGTCGCCAGGATCCTGCCGAGCGCGGAGGCCGCCGTCGTCTTGCCCGCGCCGTCGATACCCACCAGCGCGACGACGAAGCGCCGCGACGGGCACGAGGACCTGCTGGACGTTCTCGCTCGCGGAGTCATCCTCCTGTTGTACCCGCACTTCCTAGGAGAGCTCCCGGCCCGGGATGTGCCGCGGCTGTGAGACCGGCAGGTCCACGCCGCGGCCCTGCCCCGGTCCCTGACCCGACGCCGACTACCGGGGGGACGGCACCTTGCCCAGCTCGGACGGCCACCAGATCTTGGGCCCGATGTCGTAGGACAGGGCCGGGATCAGCAGCGACCGCACCAGGATGGTGTCGAGGAGCACACCGAAGGCCACGATGAACGCGATCTGCGCAAGGAACAGGATGGGGATCACGCCCAGGGCGGCGAACGTCGCCGCGAGGACCACGCCGGCCGAGGTGATGACACCACCCGTCACGCCGAGCCCGCGCAGGATGCCCGGCCGCGTGCCGATCCGGAGGGACTCCTCGCGGACCCGGGTCATCAGGAAGATGTTGTAGTCCACGCCCAACGCCACGAGGAAGACGAAGGCGAACAGCGGCACCGACGCGTCCGCACCCTCGAACCCGAAGACGTTGTTGAAGACCAACGCCGAGACGCCCAGGGCCGTCGCATTGGAGAGCGCCACACTGGCGACGAGGAGCACCGGCGCGAGGACGGAGCGGAGCAGGACGATCAGCACGACGAGGATCACCGCCAGGACGATCGGGATGATCTTGACGAGGTCGGCCAGCGCCGTGTCGTTCGTGTCGATCGCGACCGCCGTGACCCCGCCGACCAGCGCGTCCGGACTGGCGGCGTCGAGCGCCGTCCGCAGTTCGCGCACCACCTCCTCCGCCTGCTCGGAGTCGGCCTGGTACTCGAGGGTGCCGCTGATGAGGACCCCCCCGCCCTCGACGACGGCGGCGCCGCCGGGGTCCGCGGTCAGGACGGCCTCGGCGATGCCCTCCTGTGCCGACACGACGTCGAGCGCGGCCTCCTGGTCGGCCTCGGGGGCGACGACGTAGACGGGACTGCCGGAACCGGCATCGAAGTGGCGGGCGAGGGCCTCCTGGCCGTCGACCGCGTTGGACGGGGTCAGGATCAGGGCGGACTGCGGGACGCCGTTCGCCTGCAACTGGGTCAGCCCGAGGGCGCCGGCGACCAGGATGAGCAGGGACGCGATCCAGACCGACCGTGGGCGCCGGCCGACGAGCAGGGCGACGCGCCGCCAGAGACCCTTGAGCCGTTCGAGCCCGGTCTCCGGGCCGGCGGCGGTCGGCGCGGCGTGCTTGCCGCGGTGCGGGGCGACGACGGCGGCCGCCTCGGGGTTGTAGCGCGGCAGCAGGGGCCAGAAGGCCGCCCTGCCGAAGAGGATCAGGAACGCGGGAAGGAGCGTGAGCGCCGCGCCGAGGGAGAAGAGGATGCCGATGGCGGCGATGGGCCCGAGGCTCTTGTTCGAGTTGAGGTCCGAGAAGAGCAGGCACAGCAGGCCGAGGATCACGGTGGCGCCGGAGGCGAGGATCGGCTCGAACGAGCCACGGTAGGCCACCCGCAGGGCCTCCCATGTCGTCTCGTGCTCCACGAGCGCCTCCCGGAACCGGGCGACGAGCAGCAGCGCATAGTCCGTGGCGGCGCCGATCACGAGGATCGACAGGATGCCCTGGCTCTGCCCGCTGAGCTGGATGAGGTCGAGTTTCGCGAGCCCGAAGATCAGCAGGATCGACGTCGCCAGCGCGAACACGGAGGTGAGCAGGACGAGGAACGGCAGCACGATGGACCGGTAGACGGCCAGGAGGATGATGAACACGGCGCCGAGCGCGACGGCGAGCAGGATGCCGTCGATGCCGCCGAAGGCCTCGACGAGGTCGTTCGTGAAACCGGCCGGACCGGTCACGTACCCCGTGACGCCGTCGGGCAGCTCGTCGTCCAGGATGGTGCGCAGTTCGCCCACCACCTCGGCGAGTTCGGCGTCGGAGGAGACGAAGGCGACGTACTGGACGGCGAAGCCGTCCTCGGACGGGATGGGCCCGGCGAGGGCCGGCGCTCCCTCGGCCGGGGATTCGAGCCCCTCGACACCGCCGAGGGTCACGCCGAGTTCCTCGTAGGAGCCGAGGTCCCGAGGGTCGATCGCGGTGTCCGACTCGGCGACGATCACGGCGGGGATGGCATCCGAGTCGCTGAACTGCTGCTGCAGCTCCCCGGCTTCCGTCGACTCGGCGCTGGCGGGCAGGAAGGACGCCTGGTCGTTGCTCGAGACCTCTTCGAGGCGTCCGAACGTCGGTCCGCCCACCGCCGCCCCGGCCAGCCAGATCAGGACCACCACGACGGGCAGCAGCACCCTCAGCCATCTGTTCTTCATCGCACTCCACGCCTCTCTCGGGTTCTCTCTGCAACAGAGTATATCTATGATAGAGATAAAGTGAACCGGCCTAAGCTGGAAGGGACAGGAGGCGAGGACCCATGTCCACGAGGGACGAACTCATGGCACTCATGCGGCAGTTCACTGTCGAGACCGAGCGCTATGTCGACGTCGCCAGCGAGCGCGACAGTCTGTACCGCACCGATCTCCATGCCCTGAGCATCATGATGGGCGCCGCGCGGGCCGGCCTCACCGTCACGCCCGGCCTGCTGCGCGAGGAGCTCAACCTGAGCTCGCCGGCCACCACGGCCCTGGTCGACCGCCTCGACTCCGCCGGTCACGTCACCCGGCGTCGCAGCGAGGTGGACCGGCGGCAGGTCCACCTCCAGCTGACCGAGAAGGCCCGGAGCACCGGCGCGATGCTGTTCGCCCCGCTCGCCCGCCACATCAACGGCGTCTTCGACCAGTACACGGAGGAGCAACTGGTCCTGCTGCGGGACATGATGCAGAAGATCACCGATGCCACGGTCTCGGCGAAGGACGACGCGCGCGAGGGCTCCGCGCCGGCCGCGGACCGCGCGACCAGTTAGCCTTCGAGGCATGAACGACGAGGTCTACTCCCACGGACACCACCCGAGCGTGACGGCGGCGCACGCGATGCGCACGGTGGCGTCGTCCGCCGCCTACCTGGAGCCCTTCCTCGAGACCGGCATGGACCTGCTGGACATCGGTTGCGGGCCGGGCAGCATCACCGCCGGGTTCGCGGACCTCGTGGCCCCCGGGTCGGTGACCGGCATCGACCGGTCGGCCGACGTCGTCGCGCAGGCGTCCGCGACCCACGTGGACGTGGCCAACGTGGAGTTCCGCGAGGGCAACGTGTACGACCTCGACCTCCCCGACGAGTCGTTCGACGTGGTCCACGCGCACCAGGTGCTGCAGCACCTCGCGGATCCGGTGGCCGCGCTCCGGGAGATGCGACGCGTGGTGCGGCCCGGCGGCCTCGTGGCCGCGCGCGAGGCGGATTTCGGCGCGATGACCTGGTTTCCCGCGGCCGTGGAGCTCGACGAGTGGCGGGAGCTCTACGGGCAGCTGGCCCGCGGGAACGGCGGCGAGCCCGACGCCGGCCGGCGCCTGCCGGGGTGGGCGTCCGCGGCGGGCTTCGCGGACGTCGAGGTCTCGTCGTCGACCTGGGTGTACGCCACCGCCGAGGACAGGCGCGCGCATGCGGAGTCCTGGGCCGAGCGCGTGCAGCACTCGGCCTTCGCGGCGCAGACCATTGAGCGGGGCCTCACCGACCGGCAGGGCCTGCAGCGCCTGGCCGAGGGATGGCGCCGCTGGGGGCGCGCGGAGGACGGCGTGTTCCTCCTGCCGAGCGTCGAGATTCTCGCCCGCGCCTGAGCCGACCGCCGATAGGCTGGCGGGATGTACCGCATCGTCGCCGTCTGCACGGGCAACATCTGCCGCTCGCCCATGGCGGAACTCATGCTCGTCCACGCCTTCGCCCAGGCGGGGCTGCAACACGACGTCGCCGTCGACTCCGCCGGGACCACCGACTGGGAAGCCGGCAAGCCCATCGACGAGCGGGCGGCGGCGAAGCTGGCCGAACTCGGCATCGAGAGCCACCTGCACCGCGCCCGACGCTTCGAGGCCGCCTGGTACCGCGAACGGGACCTCATCCTGGCCCTGGACCTGGACCACTACCGCGAACTGCGCCGGGACGCCCCGGACGCCGACGCACGGGACAGGATCCACCTCCTGCGCGAGTTCGATCCGACGACGACGGACGCCGACCTCGAGGACCTCGGGATCTACGACCCCTGGTACGGCGACGCCAGCGACTTCGACGCCACCTGGCGGATGGTCCACGGCGCGGTGGAGGGCGTCGTCCGGTTCGTCCGCCACGAACTCGACGCCTGACGTCCGCCCCGCCCGGGGACGCTTACCATGAACGGGTGAACCCCTCCCTCTGGCTGGCGCTGCTCGGCGCCCAGACCCTGATCAGCTTCATGCCCGGGGCCGGTGCGGTGAACACCATGAGCAACGCCCTGACGGTCGGATTCCGCCGTTCCATCTGGGGGATCCTCGGCCAGCAGGCGGCGCTCCTCGTGCACATCGGCGTCGCCGCGGCGGGTGTCGGGCTGCTCGTCGCCAACTCGCCGCTGGCATTCGACCTCATCCGCTACATCGGTGCCGCGTACCTGATCTATCTGGGCGTGCGGAAATTCCTGCAGCGGCCCGAGCACAGCGATGTCCGCGCCCTGCAGGTCAGAGAGGGCGCGTTCTCCATGGTCCGTCGCGGGCTCTGGGTGAACCTGCTCAACCCGAAGGCCATCGTGTTCTTCCTCGCCCTGATCCCGCAGTTCATCCGCCCGGACCGCCCGCTGCTCGGCCAGTACGCCGTCCTCGCCGCGACCGTCCTGGTCATCGACATGCTCGTCATGTGGTTCTTCTACGCCGGGGCCGCCCGCTCGTTCCGGCGCTTCACGCAGGACGACCGCGGGCAGGTCACCCTCAACCGCGTCTTCGGGTCGCTCTTCGTGGGCGTCGGCGCCCTGCTCGCCGTGGCCTGATCCGTGCCCTCCGACGCGCCCCTGCTCATCGCCGTGGACGGGCGGTCCGGAGCGGGCAAGACCACCCTCGCCGTCGAACTCGCCGCGCTCCTCCGGGAGCACCACAGTGTCAGCCTCTTCCACCTCGAGGACATCTACCCGGGTTGGGACGGGCTCGACGACGGCATCGACCGCTACCTGGAACGCGTCCTCCTCCCCCTGCGGGCCGGGCGGCCGGCGCACTGGAACGCCTGGGACTGGGATCGCGGACAGGACGGCGCCGCACGGACCACGGCGGCGGCCGAGATCGTACTCCTCGAAGGGGTGGGAGCGGCGGCGGCTGCGGCGCGGCCCCATCTCGACGCGGTGATCTGGGTCGAGGCGGACGCCGGGGTACGACGCCGGACCGCGATAGAGCGTGACGGCGACGCCTATGCGCCCTTCTGGCAGCGCTGGGCCGACCAGGAGGACGCCTGGCTGGCAGGCGACGATCCCGGGGCGGCCGCCGACGTCGTCGTGCACGGCCATCACGGACCCCCGTCTCCGCACGCCGTCCGCCTGGCACTCACGGGATTGCCGGCGTGCGCGATCCTGCTCGCGCCGGAGCGCGCGGGCCGGCGCGGGCTCCGGCTGGACTGCGAGCGCATCGACGCGACGCCGGACACCTCCACGCTGTTCTCCACCCTGTACGGGGCCTCCCCCGCCGCGGTCTGGCTGGACAGTTCCGACGCCGGGACCATCACGCCCACGTCCGAGGGCCGCAGCCGCTTCAGCATCCTGGCGGACGCGTCGGGCGCATTCGGGCAGCAGGCCCTGCACCGGGACGGCACCACGGAGATCGCAGCGGGCCCGGTCACCACGCGCATCCGTGAGCCCTTCTTCCGTTGGCTCGACGACGTCTGGGGCCGCCGGGCGGTCCGCACTCCGGAGGGCTTCGCGTGCGGGTTCGGGCTGGGGTGGCTGGGCTACCTCGGCTACGAGCTCAAGCGGGAGACGGGCGGCGCTTCCGTGCCCCTGCCGGCCGACGCCCTCCCGGACGCGGCGCTGATCTTCGCGGGCCGCGCCGTCGTCGTGGACCACGCCGAGTCGGCCGTCTTCCTGCTCACGCTCACGGACGGGCAGCGCGACCCGGACCGCGAGGCCTGGCTGACGAGGGCCCGCCGCGCCGTCACGGCGCCGTCGCCCCTCACCCCTCCCCCCGTCCGCTCGAGCCCCGGCGTCCCGCCCCCGCCTCGGTTCACGACCCGGGACTCCCGCGACGAGTACCTCGCGAAGACCCGGCGCGCGCAGGCGGAGATCGCCGACGGCAACACCTACGAGGTGTGCCTGACGACCTCGCTCACGGCCCGAGTGGAACGCCTCGACCCGCTGGCGACGTATCTGCGCCTGCGTACCGCGAGCCCGGCGCCGTTCGCGCACTACCTCCGCTTCCCCGGCTTCGCCGTCGCCAGCACCTCCCCCGAACGCTTCCTGAAACTCACCCAGGACGGCCTGATGCGGGCGGAGCCGATCAAGGGCACCCGCGGGCGGTCGGCGGACCCGGCGGAGGACGCGGCCCTGTTCGAGGACCTCCGGACCTCGGCGAAGGACCAAGCGGAGAACATCATGATCGTCGACCTGCTCCGCAACGACCTCTCGCACCACGCGCTCCCGGGCACGGTCACCGTGAGCCGGCTGTGCGACATCGAGACCTACGCCACCGTGCACCAGATGGTGAGCAGCATCGACGCCCGCCTGAAGCCGGGCAGCGCGCGCGCCGGGGTGATCGGGTCCGCCTTCCCCGCCGGCTCGATGACGGGTGCGCCGAAGATCAGCACCATGGCCATCCTCGACCGCCTGGAGCAGGCCCCGCGCGGGCCCTACTCGGGCGCCGCCGGATACTTCAGCCTGACCGGCGCCGCGGATCTCGCCGTCGTCATCCGCACCCTCGTCCTGGCCGAGGACGACGACGCCACGCGTCTCACCCTGGGCGTCGGCGGGGCGATCACCGCAGACTCCGACCCGGCCGAGGAGTGGGCCGAGGTGCGCACGAAGACGCGCGGCGTCCTGTCCGCCCTGGGCTCCGACTTCCCGTCCGACGACCCGCCGACCGGGCACGACTGACCGGCCCGACGGCGGTCGTCCGGTTCCTCCTGCCTTCCCGGAACCGCTCCCCGGTGCGGCGCCGGGCGCTAGGGTCGGAGCATGACGGCCCTCCACCCGGCGACCCTGCGCGGCACGCGCGTCCTCCTCGAACCCCTCGCCCTCGAGCACCACGACGGGCTCGTCGCGGCCGCCCGCGACGGCGCGCTGTGGACCCTCTGGTACACCTCGGTGCCCACGCCGGAGGGGATGCGCCGGGAGATCGACCGCCGGCTCGCCCTCCAGGAGGGCGGGTCGATGCTGCCGTTCACTGCGCGGCGTGTCGATCCCGGCACCGGGGAGGCCGGACCGATCATCGGCATGACCACCTACATGAACATCGACCAGAACACCCCGCGGGTGGAGATCGGATCCACGTGGAACGCCGCATCCGCACAGCGGACCGGCACCAACGCGGAGTCCAAGTACCTGCTGCTGCGCCACGCCTTCGAGCAGTTCGGCTGCCCGGCGGTGGAGTTCCGGACGCACTGGATGAACCACCAGTCACGGGAAACGATCGAGCGTCTCGGCGCGAAGCAGGACGGCGTGCTCCGCAGCCACAGCCGGACGCGGGACGGCGAGCTGCGGGACACCGTCGTCTACTCCGTCCTGGCCCACGAGTGGCCCATGGTGCGCGACAACCTCCTGTACCGGATGGCGCGGCACGCCTGAGCACCGGGGGATACGCTGTGGGCCATGACTGTTCTCGTGTTCCTGGACCCGGCCCATGACGACGGCAGGGTCGTCGACGCGTCCCAGCCGCAGCTGATGGCCACCGACCTCGGCGCCACCCGCGGGGACGGCCTGTTCGAATCCCTGCTCGCCGTCGACGGGGCGCCCCGCAAGGAGCAGGCACACCTGGACCGCCTCGCGTCGTCGGCCGCCGCCCTGGATCTCGCCGTGCCGGACGCCGGGGCGTGGAGCCGCGCGATCCGCACGGGGCTGCGCGAGTTCGCGGCGGAGGAACCCGACCAGCGGAACGCCGTCGTGAAGCTGATCGCCACGCGCGGCGTGGAGGGCGCCGGACGGGCCACGGCCTGGGTCCAGGTGGCCCGCGTGCCGGACGCCACCCTCCGGCAGCGCGAAACCGGCCTGAAGGTCCTGTTCCTCGAGCGCGGCTATGACAGCACCGTCGCCCAGCGGGCACCCTGGCTGCTCCTGGGCGCCAAGACCCTCTCGTACGCGGTCAACATGGCTGCCGTCCGGTATGCGAAGGCGCACGGGGCCGACGACGTCATCTTCACCTCCTCCGACGGCAAGGTCCTGGAGGGACCGACGTCGACCGTCCTCCTCGCCTACGACCGCGACGGCCGGAAAACCCTCCTCACGCCGCAGCTCGAGAGCGGGATCCTCGCGGGGACCTCGCAGAGCGCATTGTTCGCCGCGGCGAAGGAGCAGGGGTGGGAGCTCGGCTACGGACCGCTGGAGCCGCGCCACCTCCTGGACGCCGATGCCGTGTGGCTGATCTCGAGCATCCGGCTGCTCGCGCCGGTGCTCTCGATCGACGGCCAGGAGCTCCGTACCTCGAGGGCCCTGACCGCCGAGCTGGGCGACCTCGTGGACCGCTTCGTGTAATCTCCGCCACAAAACCGCCCTCCGGGGCCCTTCTGCTACGTCAAGTGTCGGATTCCGGTCCTCCTCGTTTTGACCCGGTGCTTCGTGCTGCCCTAGCGTTTTGCCTGCAATCAAGAGTTCCAGCCATCGGCCCTGGCCGGCTGGACAGCAACCCTCTCCCGTAGTGGGGTGCTCCAGGTGAAGATTCGGCCGCCGGGACCAGTCCCCCGGTTGGCAAGTACGGCGTCGTGCGGCCTGTCCCGGACCATTCCCCGGTGACGGCACCCGTACCCGCGCACACCCCAGAACAGTGAGCGTGTCACCCAGCAGCCTGTCCCCCCGCCGTGACCCGGCATCCCCGTACCACCCCGTTCCCCGCGCCCTCCTCCGGGCCGGCACTCCGAAGGACACCATGAACATCTCCCGCAAGGTCCTGGCGGCATTCGCCGTCCCCTTCCTCGCCCTGACCGTCTCCTGCGGCAGCGGCAGCAGCGAACCCGCCGAGACCACCGACGCCCTGGCCGGCAGCGACCAGCAGTCGCTCGACCAGTACACGACCGAGACCACGACGTCGATCGACGAGATCGACACGGCGGAGCTCGGCCTCATCACCGACGGCACGCTGCGTGTCGGCACCCTCTCCGACGCCCCGCCGAACATCTTCCTCGAGGACGGCGTGTTCACCGGCTACGACAACGAACTGCTGCGCGCCATCGGCGACAAGCTGGGCCTCGAGGTCGAGTTCGCGTCCACGGACTTCTCCGCGCTCCTCGCCCAGGTGCAGAACAAGCAGTTCGACGTCGGATCCTCCTCGATCTCCACCACCGCGGAGCGCCGCGAGAACGTCGGGTTCACCAACGGCTACGACTTCGGGTACATGGCCGTCGTCGCGAAGAACGGTTCCTCCGTCACGGGCTTCGACTCCCTCTCGGAGGACACCCGCGTCGGCGTCGTCCAGGGCACCGTCCAGGACGACTACGTGTCCAACACCCTCGGCCTCGAGCCCGTGCGCTTCCCCGACTACAACACCGTCTACGCGAACGTGAAGAACGGGCAGGTCGACGCCTGGGTGGCTCCGTCGCAGCAGGCCACCGGCCAGGTGAAGGACGGCGACGACACCACGATCGCCGAGACCATCATCAACACGGAGAACTTCACCGCGTACGCCGTGAACAGCGACAACCAGCCGCTCATCGACGCCCTCAACGCGGGCCTCGACGCCGTCGTCGCCGACGGCACCTGGACCGAGCTCACCCAGGAGTGGTACCCGGACCGCGAGATGCCTTCCGACTGGAAGCCCGGCAGCAAAGCCGTGGACGTAAAGTAGCGGTCCCTGCATGGATGCCCTCGAACAGCTCGGCAAGACCTTCTTCGACTGGGAGGCGATGGCTGCGGTCCTGCCGGACCTCCTGACCGTCGGACTGCCCAACACGCTCATGCTCGCCCTGGCCTCGGGGATCATCGGCACCATCGTCGGCATGATCCTCGCCGTCATGGGCATCTCCCGCAACCGCGTGCTGCGGTGGATCGCCCGCGTCTACACGGACATCTTCCGCGGCCTGCCCGCGGTGGTGATCATCCTGCTCATCGGCCTCGGTCTCGGACCGATCCTCCGGGAGATCACGGGCAGCACGAGCCCGTACCCGCTGGGCATCCTCGCCCTGTCCCTGATCGCCTCCGCCTACATCGGGGAGATCTTCCGCTCCGGGATCCAGAGCGTGGAGAAGGGACAGCTGGAGGCGTCACGCGCCCTCGGCTTCAGCTACGGCGCGTCGATGCAGCTGGTGGTGATCCCGCAGGGCGTGCGGCGCGTGCTGCCCGCCCTGGTGAACCAGTTCATCTCGCTCATCAAGGAGTCCTCGCTCATCTACTTCATCGGCCTCGTCGCCAGTGAACGCGAGCTCTTCCGGGTGGGCAACGACGCCGCGAGCAACACCGGCAACCTGTCACCGCTCATCGCCGCCGGCGTGCTCTACCTGTGCCTGACCATCCCGCTCACGCACCTGGTCAACTTCATCGACAACCGGCTCCGCGTGGGCAAGCAGCAGAAGCTCGAGCCGGACGAACTGGCCGCACCGATCGGCGAAGGAGCGAAGGCATGAGAACCCCGGAATCAGGCACCCTGACGGGCAGGAACCTGCACCTGTCCTTCGGCTCCAACCACGTGCTGCGCGGCATCGACCTGCATGTGGAGCGGGGCACGACGGCGTCGGTCATCGGCCCCTCCGGGTCCGGCAAGTCCACCCTCCTGCGCGTCCTGAACCGGCTGATCGAACCGGACCAGGGGGACATCCTGCTGGACGGCCGGTCCGTCCTGAAGGACAACCCGGACGAGCTGCGACGGCGCATCGGCATGGTGTTCCAGCAGTTCAACCTGTTCCCGCACAAGACCGTGCTGGACAACGTGTCGCTGGCCCTGCGCAAGCTCCGGAAGATGTCGGCGGAGGAGGCCCGGGGCAAGGCCCTCGCCCAGCTTGACCTCGTGGGCCTGAAACACAAGGCCGACGTCCGCCCCGGCAACCTCTCCGGCGGCCAGCAGCAGCGCGTCGCGATCGCCCGCGCGCTGGCCATGGACCCCGAGGTGATGTTCTTCGACGAGGCCACCTCCGCCCTGGATCCCGAGCTCGTCAAGGGCGTCCTGGCGCTCATGACGGACCTCGCGGCGGCGGGCATGACCATGGTCGTGGTCACCCACGAGATGGGCTTCTCGCGCAACGTCTCCGACACCGTGACGTTCATGGACGGCGGCGTCGTGGTGGAGTCGGGTCCTCCGGCGGCGATCTTCGACGACGCGCAGACGCCCCGCCTGAGGTCGTTCCTCTCGGACGTGCTCTGACCACCTCCAGCACGGCACCGGGGGTCCGCTCGTGCGGGCCCCCGGTGCCGTCCCCGGGGACTTCGGCGGTCAGGACAGGATGAAGTTCCATGTCCCGGCGAGAACCGCCGCCGTCGTCGCGCCCGCCGCGATGCCCAGACCGACGCCGGCCACGACGGCGTCGAGCGCCGTGAACGTGCTCGTCCTCGCCCACGTGCGCGTGGTGCCGCCGAAGCCCCGTGCCTCCATGGCCGTCGCGAGCCGCGTGGCGCGCCGGATGGCCTGCACGATCAGACCGAACGACTGCCCCAGCAGGTTCCGGGTCCGGGCGAGGAGCGAGCCGTCCGACCCGATGCCGCGGGCATGCCGGGCGAGCCCGAGCATCTGCCACTGCTCCACCAGCAGGCCCACGAGCCGCAGCGACGCCAGCGCCCCCAGCACGAAGCGGTGCGGGAGGTGGAGCTTCTGCGCGAGGGCGTCGGCCAGGTCCGTGGGGTCCGTGGTGAGCAGGATGAAGATCCCCGGCAGGGCGAGCGCCAGTCCGCGCAGCCCGACGGCGATCCCCGCCGCGACGGAGCCCTCGGTGAACAGGAGCGGCCCGACGTCGAGCAGTACCCCGCCCGTCTTCTCGGCGAGCAGCGCCGTCCCGTAGGCACCGAGCAGGGCGGCCACCAGCAGGGGCCAGATGCGCCGGGCGAGCCCGGCCACGCTGATGCCCAGCAGCGGCATCAGGGCGAGCTCGCAGGCGAGGACCACCGCGGCGCTGACCCAGTCGATGCTGGCCAGAAGCGCGAGGGTGATGACCACGGCGGCGAACAGCTTGGACACCGGGTTGGCCCGCAGCAGCGTCCTGCCGGTGAGGACCGGCGTCAGGTAGTCGGCGCTCACCGGGCCACCAGCTGTCCGGCCCCGCCGGAGACGTGCAGGGTCTCCCCGCCGAGTGCCGCGATGAAGTCGGCGTCGTGCGTCACGGAGACGACGGCGACGCCGTCGTCGATCAGCTCGCGCAGGAGGGTCACGAGTTCCGCCCAGGTGAGGGCGTCCTGGCCGAACGTCGGTTCGTCGAGGATGAGGATGCGCGGCGCGGTGGCGAGCATCGTCGCCACCGACAGGCGCCGCTTCTCCCCGCCGGAGAGCGTAAAGGGGTTGGCCCGCAGCAGATGCGTGAGGCGCAGCCGTTCGGCGAGCTCCGCGGTACGCCGGGGGTCCGCGGTGCCGTCGACCCGCCGCGACCCGAACTCGAGTTCCTCCCCCACGCTCGGGGTGAGGAACTGGTGCTCGGGTTCCTGGAAGACGGTGCCGATGCGCTGCACGAGCTGCGCCGAGCGCCAGCGGAAAGGGTCCGATCCCGCAGCGCCGGCGAGATCGGGGAACGCCTCGAGCCGTCCCGCGCGGGGGCGCAGCAGGCCGCCGAGGGTGAGGGCGGCCGTGGACTTCCCGGCCCCGTTGGGCCCGGTGATGCTCAGCGCCTGCCCGGCGCGGACGTCCAGCCCGAGGCCCTCGACGGCCGTCGGGCCCCGTTTCGTCCGGGCGACCGTCAGGTCCTGCGCGGACAGCAGCACCCCGCCGCCGGCGTCGGGCACGGGCCCTCCGACGGCCGGCCGCCGGCCCGGGATCCACACGCCGGCGTCCGCGAGCCGGGCGCGCGTTCCCTCCTGGACCAGGACCGTCCCCGGGGCGCCGTCGGCGAGGATTCCTCCGTCGGCGTCGAGCACGATCACGCGCTCGACGACGTCGGCCCAGACGGCAACGCGGTGTTCGACGACGACGAGTGTGGCGCCCGTCCGGTCGAGGGCGCGGACGACGGCGTCGCGGACCTCCAGCACGCCGTCGGGGTCGAGGTTCGCGGTCGGCTCGTCGAGCAGGAGCAGCCCGGGCTCCATGGCGAGTACCGCGGCGAGGGCGAGGCGCTGCTTCTGGCCGCCCGAGAGCGCGCTGGTGGGGTGATCGAGCGGGACCTCGAGTCCGACGTCGTCGAGCGCGCGGTGCACCCGTTGCCAGATCTCCTCCCGCGGGACGGCGAGGTTCTCGGCGGCGAAGGCCACCTCGTCGCCCACGCGTGCGAGGACCACCTGCGTCTCGGGGTCCTGCAGCACGAGGCCGGCACGGCCGCGGGCGTCGGCGGGGCGGACGCCGTCGAGCAGCAACTCGCCCTCCTGCTCGCCCTCGTCCTGGCTGCCCAGCAGCCCGGCCAGTCCGTGCAGCACGGTGGACTTCCCCGCCCCGGACGCGCCGAGGAGCAGCACGCGCTCGCCCGGCCGGAGGTCGAGGTCGAGGTGGCGGGCGGCGAAGGCCTTCCGGCCCGCGTGGCGCCAGCCCCATCCCCGGGCGCGAACGGATGCGGCGCCCGGGGACGGCGTCTGCGCTGGTGTCACACGTCCACCGTGCGGCCGGCGGCGAAGGAGGACAACACGCCCGTCCTCGCGAGTCCGCGCATGGCCAGCCAGGAGAGCAGTCCCGCGATGACCACGCCGGAGAGTGAGGCGAAGACGGTATACAGGAGTTTGAACTCGAAGCTCCAGAGCGCGTTGTAGAGGATGTTCTCGCTGATCGCGAGCGCCAGGCCCGCGCCGAGTCCGGCGAGGAGGGCGACCGGCAGGTTCCACTTCCGGTAGAGGAAGAGCAGGAACACGAGTTCGGCCCCCGCCCCCTGGATGGCCCCGGAGATGAGGACGCCGACACCCCACTGGGTGCCGATCAGGGCGGAGACCGCCGCGGCGAGGACCTCGCAGTAGATCGCGGCGCCCGGTTTGCGGATGATCAGACCGCCCAGCACGCCGGCGACGAGCCAGCCGCCGGAGTAGAGGCCCGCGAGCGGCGGGAAGCCTGCGGTGAGCAGGCTGATGCCGGAGTAGCCGGCGGACCAGACGAAGAACAGTACGCCGACGGCGACGCCGATGACCGAGGCCACCACGATGTCGACGACGCGCCACTGGCTGGTGCGGGGGGAGAGGCCTTCGAGGGCCGTTGATGATGCCATGGTGATTCCTCCTGGGTTGCAGGAGGGGAGGGTGCACAACCGGTGCGCACCCCGAGAACTCGACTCCCTTCGCCGGTACTAACCGGATCAGGTTCGAGGGTCTGCGGCAATCCGCACTCTCAGCGCTCGCTCCGGCAGCATGCTGCGGATCGGCGCTCCCCTGTCGTGTATTGGTTGAGCGCTCCCGATCCTACACCTGCCCTCCGTCTGCGGGGAGGAGATCGGCCCGGCTAGGCTAGGCGCAGACCATCGGACTAGAAGGAGAAACCATGAACGTAGTGTTCAAGCTGCTGGGTGTGGGCATGAGTGTCGGCGCAGGCTTCGTCGGGACGAAGCTCGTCGACTTCCTGTGGGAGAGGATCACGGGCGAAGCGCCGCCCAAGAGCAAGGACGGCCTGGAGAACACGCTCCGCTCCGCGCTGGTGTTCGCCATCATCTCGGGTGCGGTCAGCACGACCATCCAGGTCCTGACCAACCGGTCCACGCAGAAGGCCATCGAGCGCTATTCGAAGACCCGCGACCTCACCTGAGGCGTACGAACGGGGGAAGGGGCGCTCTTTGAACTGCTCCCCGGAAGTTGGACTGAGAAATTCAGTTTCGACTCCCGGGGAGCTTTTTCATGGATGCACGTAGTTCGTTGTCGGTGGAGCAGCGTGAGGCCGCTGTAGCGTGGTTTGAGAAGGGCATCGCGGATATGGGCGTGTCGACGTTGCTGGGTGTGGCTCGTCAGCCGGTCGGGCGTTTGTACCAGCGGTGGAGGATCC
>NZ_JBTNDI010000010.1:0-123167 GCF_054511075.1 Arthrobacter sp. TMS2-4 | reverse complement strand
GAAGGCATCCGTCATGGGCACGTACCGGCGGAACAGCTTCAGGGCACGGGACTTCTCGGGATCGATGTGCTCATTGCGCTGGAAGAGCATCCTGATACCGGTGAACAGCAGGAACGCTGCGAAGACGTAGAGGATCCAGGAGAAGTTCTGGATCAGCACCGCTCCCCCGGCGATGAAGATCCCGCGGAAGACCAGGGCGCCGAGGACCCCGAAGAACAGGACACGGTGCTGGTACTCGCGGGGGACGGCGAAGAACGTGAAGATGATCGCCCAGACGAAGACATTGTCGACCGCGAGCGATTTCTCGATGAGGTACCCGGCGAAGTACTGCTGCCCGAACTCGGCACCCCAGACACGCCAGACGATCATGCCGAAGACGATCCCGAAGAACACCCAGATACCGGACCACACGGCCGCCTCACGGACGCTGATGACGTGGGCGTGCCGGTGCGCGACGAGGTCGACGACGAGCATGAGGAGGATGAAGCCGATGACGGCGAGCCACACCCAGAGGGGGACGTCCATGAAGCGCTGCCTTCCAGTCAGTGAAAACCAACTGGAGGTCTCTCCCGGCCACCGCGGTGGCCCTGCCCGCCGGAGGGTACTGGGACCCTCGTAATGACGACGAACCGGATACGGGGATACTCCCCTCCATGTGAAAACCAGTGAAGCACACTTCACCTACCGGCGAAAGGGCGGAACTTGCCTACTTCACGACGCAGACGACCGGGTGACCATTACGAGCACCATGCACCACAAATTCCAGACACGGTAGAACCTGAGCCGGGGCGTCCCACCAACGACCGTAGGTCGACTGCGGACGGCCGCGCCGCACAGTAATCACGAGCACGAACAGGAAGAATGCGCTCAGGGTGAAGGTTGCCCAAAAAATTGCCAGGTCACACGCACTATCAAGTCACCCTCCATGGGCAAACAGATAAACCGGGTCTAGGGACCCGTGCCTTCCGGGGAACTCGAACCGCTCCGCCACTACGCGAACGCCTCCGATTATCCTGCGCATTCAGCAGCAACGCGTTCAAAGCGGAAAAACCGGCGTGATATGAACACCCGCCCCCAGGCTTGTCGGAACCGTCTGAGCGTGAAAAAGCTAAGCCACAAAGACCATCTGAAGGGCTTCATGCAGCCAGACTGGTGTTTCCCGGAACGAACACATGCATGAGTTTGCCGTCGTCTTTGATGAGAACGTTCTGCTGCTGTCGTGAGGCGACGTAGGCCTCGAGGTAGTCCCCGGCAGATCCGGCGAAATTTAAGGTCAGCAGAACGAATGCGCTCAGCTGATAGTCAGTGGGAAGTGTGAGCAGGGCGAGGCCCAGTACAATCCCCCAAATGAGAGTAGGGGCCAGAGCTACGAGTACTGCACTCCGGCGGGTCAGATAGGCGTGGTTTCCGGTGGTCAGGAAGGGAAACCGCACCGCGTAGGAAGGCCTCACCCCGGTCAACAACTGTAGGACCACACCGTGCGTCGCTTCATGGACCGCCATATAAACAAAGCACGCGGCCAGCGTCACAGGGATAGTGATAGCCGGGCCCCAAGAGGTGGCTGAAGGCACATCTAGCAACAGTGCTACACCCACAGCGAGGAGAACCACCAAAACGAAGATCCCCTGAATTACGACAATGAACTTCCTGTCCTTAAAATCAACTGCCATGTGCATCACGTAGCTCGACGGTAACTCGGAGGTGTCTCGCAACCTAGCTTGATCTGTCATCTCTATTTCCTTTGGGAACCCTTTAAAACTCTCTAGCTCAGCGAAGGCCGCACCTCAGCCTGGAAAATGCCCGAAAACCGACTTTCCTCCAGGATCGCAGGGCCGTCAACAGTGCTATGGCCAAGACCGCGAGGATCAGTTCGGCGAACAACTCTGCCCCATCGGACGGTGCCATGGGAGCGCGTCCATGGCTCCCGCGGAAAGGAGATAAACTGCGGCGATCAGAACTGCAATCAGCGTGATGAAGAGGTAAGGTCGCCTGACTTGAAGTCCTGTTAGCTGCATCTTTTCCTCGATAGTAGCTGCACGCGGCAGCAAGAAGTGCTCTGGCTTATTCCGTATGATCTCCGACCGAGTGCGTTACCCGAATACTAGCAACAGCAACGTGCCAAGAAATTAGTGGTTTCATAGGGAAAACTTTTTCTCAAGGTTCAACCAGGAAACGCTTGGATGAGATCGGAAAAATTTGATGCGAGCCGATCGCAGCGGCGAGGTAACACGCAGGGTTGGCGCCGGCAGCGGAAGCTCGCCCCAAAACGCTGCTACTGGCCATATATCCACACTGTGTCGCGGGCAGTCGGTGAGGAATAGGGTCCAACGTCCCTCTTAGAGATCTTCACGATCGAAAGCAGAGGTGGGATATGCACTCCGGACCTGACTCCGATCTGCAATCTCACCTCATCTAGGAATACAAATCGGTCAGTGGTGACCCAGACTCGACGAGGACAGCCGTGCATGGCTGATCGAGCACAACGGCGAGGCAGTGAGCTCGATGGAGCCGAGGAGGCACGCACTCTGACGGCACCCGTGCCGACTGGAGGATCTTGAAGCGACCGCCACGGCGCCTAGACTCCTTGAATGTCGAGCAGCACGTTCTTCCTCTACACAGGCAGTAATAACATCGCGGCGTCCCGTCACTTCTATTCCGATTTGATCGGCCTCGAACAGATTTGGGACGACGCTGATCAGATTGCTTACAGGATCGCCGGCGAGATCCAGTTCTCCGTCAGCTACGATCCGAACGCAACCATCAATGATGGGTGGTCCTTCCAGCCCGGTTGGGCCTTCGGGCTCGGCCTTGAACCCGTGCCACGCAGCGCACGCGCTTCATGGAGCATCCCGCTGTCTCCTCAGACATTTCAAAGCGCCGTAGCGCGGCTGCAGGATGCAGGAGTGGAGGTCTTGCGCCCTGACCCAACGTGGGTTGGCTATTGGAGTTACGTCGTGAGAGGCCCCATGGGCCAAACCGTCGAGCTCGCCGACGCGACAACCATCGGTCCCTGAACGGAGGAGCGCTGTCCGACCGGCATGAGAGACACCTACTGCGGATCTCGTGGCCTACCTTTACCGATCAGCGGTATGCGTCGTGTGGTTGTATGGCCACATGCCTCCCCGATCTTCGGCCGCGGTGTGGCCAACTGTTCATAACGAACGCCAAGCCCTCATCAGAGACCTTAAGTCGCTTACTTCGCAGCAATGGGCCCAACCCTCACTCTGCCCTGGTTGGGACATTCACGACGTCCTAGCTCACCTCGTGGATACGGCGAAGACAACTCGCCTCGGCTTCGTGCATCAAATGATCACCGCGAAATTCGACTTCGACAAGGCTTCCGCACATGGCATTACCAGGGAACGTGCCGCGACCCCGAAGGCGACCCTGGCGGAGTTCGATCGAGTTCGTGAAGCGACGAAGACTCCGCCTGCTGCTCTGGCAACTCGACTCGTCGAAGCAATAGTCCATGGTGAGGACATCCGGCGTCCCCTGAAGATCACGGGCTCGTACCCGAGCGAGTCGATCGAGGCAGCCTTGCGGTATCAGCTCAAGACCGGCGTTTCCATGGGCGGCGGCAAGAAACGCGCAGCCGGATTCCGCCTGCGAGCTTCCGATCTGAATGTCAGTTACGGCTCCGGCCCAGAAGTCGAAGGAACATCGCTGGAACTTCTCATGGCCGTCTCCGGCCGCCCCGTCGACAAGGAAGACTTCTCAGGTAAAGGTGCCGCAAGATTCCTGCAAAAGCTAGTAGAACCACCTCGATGAGCACTCTCGTCCCGCACCACCTTCCATCAGGAGCGCGATCATGACAGATGTCCCCAATTCTCCTGCCCTCGACATCAGCTTCTCACCACGAGGAATGGGACTGCCCCGAGTTTGCTTGACTCCTGACTTGTGAGGATTCAGTCCTCGCAGCAAGGATGTTCACATGCCTAAGCCGTTCCCCGCCGAGTTCCGCCGCGACGTGGTCGCCGTCGCACCCGAGCATGAAACTCCGATCTCGCAGATCGCCAAGGACTTCGGGATCTCCGAAGCAACCCTGCACAACTGGTTGAAGAAAGCCGATATCGAAGACGGTGTCCGATCCGGCGTAACAGCAGATCTACACCGGAAAGGTCAACATCGCAGTCGATCGGGCCCGTTCTGGCTTATAAACCGACCAATGAGAAGGTCCTAGGATCTCTGGATGAACAAGAAGGGGTCAATTCGATCGGTCCCTTGTCGACTGACGCTCCAGCGATCGCTGTTTACCTGACGTGCGTGGTGCCGGCGAGATCGCTCTTCTGATCCCGGAAGTCGGTGATTTTCCGCTCGTCTGTGATACAGATCCATCAGCAGGAACGATTAAGAATGTCTTCGATATCCGGTATGTCAAAGACGACCTCTCGGTGAATGTCAAAGGTCTGACGGGACAGCGATGGGCCGTCAGCGTTGCTGAAACTGAACAGCCCCAACGGGGGTAGTAGAGATTACTCGGCGGGACAAGAGGGCTGCACCCTTTCGGTGCAGCCCTCTTTCATGATGCTTTCAGCGTCGACGAAACTACTAGGACGATGTGAAGCCGTCGTAGAAGCATCCCTCGTGGTGGGGCCAGCTCAAGGCGTCACACCGGGGCCAACATGAGTTGACACACTCAGACCATCTGGGCGCGGCTTGAGCTTCCTACGCTTCGCTGCTTGTCCCGCGCCCAGGATGGACAGCAGGAACCAGGGGCCCGCCTGCACACACCTACCGCGTCACCGACAGTGCTAGCTCACCGCAGGCAAGCGGTGGCAATGTACAGCCTCTTGGCGCTCGGGTATCGAAGCGATTCTTAATCGGGATCTCGCGGCGCCGGCACTGATCCGGGCGCACCCACGCCTCACGGGCCCGGGAGAACTCAACCCACTGCGCGTACACGGCCTCTTTGGTACAGGCCATCGCGAAGCCCTTCACGGTCTGTTTCTGCCCGTCCGGGTACTCCAAATGCACCCACAACGCCGGCGCCTTAGCTGGCTCCGTCGCCGGCTTATCGGGCGGGTCGAGCTGCAGCGGGGGGCACGAAGCGGTCCGCGCTCGGCGGGATGCCATGCCAACCAGGGCGAGGAGCGGGACTCACCGGCACACCGTACCGACCGCCCCCGACATCAAGGACCTACGAGTTCCGGTCCATGTGAATCGCGATCAGGGAGTACCCTTTGGGCACGCGGGACAGCATCTGAGCTTTCGCGTCCTCATAAGTCGCGCCCTCGGCGCTCACCTGGCCAGTTCCGTGCTTCGAAGGACTCCCATGACAACCATCCGGGCAGCCTATCGGCGGCCTCGTCCGCGGCTTCTTCGGCACCGACCTCAACCGGATGATCATCGACATCACCGAGCCGGCCTGGGGGCCCACCAGCAGCCGGTGACCGCCGCCGTGGTGATGATGCTCATCGCGGTGGTACCTCGCCCAAGTGTCACCGGCGACGAATAGCCTATGGACGGAATCATCACCCGCAAGAGAAGCAAGCCATGATCACCCACCCCGGCGAATACCACGACGCAGACTCGAAGACGCCCGTCCCGCAGTCCCGGCGGACCCTCGAGATCATCGAGCGGGGCCGGCTGATGCCGCCCCTGCCGATTCAGGTAGCCCTGCGTGAGCGCCGTTCCGCCCCAGTCCTGATGCTGCCCGCACGGCCGCCGATCATCGACGTCGAGGCGGCCCGGAAGCTCGGGAGCATCCCCGTTCGGGCGGCATAGTCGCACGTGTGTAAGGCGTGGACTGGGCATATGGGCTTGCAGGAGACCATGCCCCCATGTGCCCGGTCAGGGAGGCTCAACCGTTCGTCGTTTAGGTGAATCTGGCGGTTGCTGGTGCGGATGCGCCTCGAGCTACCCGGGCACGGTGGTGACCGTCGTAATTACGGCAGCCAGCGACTTGCTGAGTGCCGCGCCGTATTGAGGTAGCCCACCTTGCGGAAGGTGACCTTGACCTTGATGTAGGCATTGCGGTCGTATCGGGTGAGCTTGTAGCTGGAGGCCGTGGCGCCTGCGATGGGCTTGTCGTTGCGCATCCACTGCCAGCTCGTGCTCGTCGGAGTGGGTGACGGGGTGGCCACGGTGGCCTTGAGCGTGTAGCCGACCTTCGTCGTGCCTATGACGACCGGATTCGCGAGCCGCGTGAACAGGGCGACAGGCTTCACGGCCGGGGACGTCCAGACCCCGTTGTGGTACCCGACCCTGGTGTGGGTTTGCCGGAAGGTGATCTGGCGCCATTGATCGGCCGCCGTCAGACGGTAGCTGAGCCCGGTCGCTCCGGTGATCGGCTTGCCGTCGCGCAGCCACTGGTATGTGGATTGCGAGGGCTTGGGCGAAATTACGTCCGTCCACGTCTCGGCCGTCAGCGTGTAGCCGACAGCGGCCGTTCCCCGGATCATCGGTCCCTGCGGCATGCTGAAGTATCCCGGGGGCGTGACAGGAGCGGAGAGAGCCGTGGTCGCGGCATCGTATTTGGTTCGGATGTACCGGGCGCGGACGGTGATCTTGTGGCCGCCGTCGGCTTTGGTGAGCGTGTAGGTCGGGTTCGTGTCCCAGGAGGTGAGCCTGGTCGCCCCGCGGTACCACTCGTACTGGACCAGCTCGGGCGTAGGCGTCGGCGCAGTACCTGGCACCGCGGTGAGGACCTGACCGGGCATCGCAGTGCCCTTGATGCTCGGGGCGGTGACGCCGGCGAACGAACCCTGGATGTAGGGCTTGTCGTAGAACCCCGTGGCTTTCGTCGTGCCCCTGTAGTTCGGGGCTGTCGGTGTCACCTGTACGCCGATTTGGTTGCCGATGTTCGCCGCGGTCGGAATGTAGGTTGCTCCGGTAGCACCGGGGATGGCCTGCGTCCAGCTTGATCTCTCGAACCACTGGTAGGTGTAGCCGAGACCGGCCGGCGCCGTCCCGACGACCGGCGGCGTCGAGGCACGCAGCACCGTGCCAGGGTGAGCCCAATAGGTTGACGGACCGGTCCAGGTGATAACGGGCGCCGCGGCCAGAGTGAGCTCCCCGCGGAAACCGACACCGAACGAGGTGCTCTCGGTCCAGGACCGATACCCGGGGGCCGATACCACCATGGTCCTGGTGAGTTCGGCACCCATGTCAGGTTCGGCCACTGTGTACGTCTCGGCGGTCGCGCCAGGGATCAGCGCCCCGTTGCGGAACCAGGTGTAGGCGTACTCAGGCTCGGAGGCGAAAGCAGGGAACCCGTTTGCAGTCACGAAGGTGGAGAGGGTGGTCCCCAGGAGGGGCGCACCGTTCGGCTGGAGGTGACCTCTGATGGAGCCCTGGACGGGTGCGCTTTCCTCGGTCATGTAGACCACGGGCTCCGCGTCGTACTCCTTGAGGGTCAACCGGGCCGATATGCGGTGCCCGAAGTCACTGGCCTGCACCTGGTAGGAGTTGCTCCCGTACATGCCGGGGACGACCTGCCCGTCGAGCAACCACTCGTAGGAGATCTTTTCGTAGAACCGGCTCCAGTCGATGTTGGGATCGAAGCGCAGGTACTCATGGACCACCGGGTCACTGAGGAACGTGAGGGTCGGTGCTATCGCCTGATCGCTCACGGACGGCGTCTCAGTGGTCGTGGCAACAGCAGGTGCCACGGGCGAGAAGAAGGTGAGTACCACCAGAGCCGCGCAGCCGGCAGCGAGAGATCGCCGGCCACGACCGGGCAGGCTTGAAGATGTGTCCACGAGTGATTCCCCTGATCCGCGTGGGACCGACTCAGTCACACGTTCTAGGGCTGAAGATATAACAGGAGGGTCGATCTGGCGAGTAGATCAAAGCACTGTGTCCGGAACGGTATGCAAGCTGCTCGCCCATCGCATTCCAGCGGTTTAGTACCAGGTGCGATCACTTGCACTTGCTACCACGATGCACGCCGGCACAGGAGCAAGATGATCCAGCGCAAGCTGGGACCGGGTGCGCAGGACGCGAAGCTTCTCTCCGAGTGCTGCCTCGGCGGTGGTGGTCAAGGTCTTCCCGAGAACGTCAGCGGACAGCTGCACTCGGACTGGTCCATCGTTTACTGAACTGATTCGTTTATGTGGTCGCGTTGCACGCGCTTTTTTCGCCGGTTTCGCTTCGCGTGACGTTCCCGTCGGTGTGCATGCCTTGCCTTCTTCGAGGTACCTTTCAAAGCTCGCATCGCACGGCGCACCAGCGTCACCGTCAGTACTGCGAAGATGACCCCGAACCCGATACCCGCCCAAAGGATGAACCAGCCGGTGTCAGAGGAGTAATCGACGGTGTCAAGGCCTCTACGGCCGGGAAGCGCTACTTCGTCAGGTTCGGTCGCAACACCAGCGATCCACCCGATTGCTTCAACGGCGGAGGCCACACACACCAGGCAGAGGACGATGCTCACAACTGCCTGAAGCGCGGCGGTGAACCCACGAGTGTCAAGGTCACTGCGCGTTGGCGTCGAATCCAGCAGCTTCACGATCTGATTTCCCGTGTTTGCGATCGCACGTCATAAGGGTAGGTGCGCACTTGGTTGTTCCGATGAAATTCGCCCCGAGCCTGCCGTGTCACGGCGGAGGATCCTTCAGCGGCGCAGATCAGAGGGTGTTACTTGAGCAGAAGCTCAGCCTGTTCACCCTCTTGGAACTTGAGAGTAACGGTGAAATTAGTAGAACCACGCTTAGATTCGGGGACGTCGAGTGCGTAACTGCTGAGACCAAGATCAGCAGTACACGCTGGTCCGCCGATCGGCGCCATTTCGACCATCAGCCCGTTAGTCGCGTCATCCAACGAAATGGGGGCGAGTGGGCAGCTCGACGAACCATATGTGGTGATGTAGAAGCGTTGGCCACGCTCGACCCACTCAACATTCGGGTTCGTGTCCCATGGTTCGCCGATAGTTAGAGGTGCTGTGCTGCTGGCAGGATAAGAATCACCAATGGTCCTCACATCGGCTGCGCCGGTCGGATCGTCCTGCCAAGTACAGCCAGTCAGCACGATGACGGCGGTGCTGAACACCACCACATTCCACCCAAGGTCCTGGCTTCCCATGGTGCTGACGGTAGACCTACCCGCCGCCATGGAGAAGGACCCGAGTATCAGGGCCTGCCAGCCCAACCCTGAAGCAGGGCGGAAGTCGATCCTCGACGTGCAGGGCCGAGCGAACAGCGCACGTCACACCACCCGCTCAAGGAGGCCCTGATGTCCCCGGTGATGTTCGGGTATGCAGCTTGACCCGGCGGGGCCAGCGCCGCGCCCGAACGACAATTCAGTCTGTGCGGGGGATTAGCCGTCGCACGAAATCCTCGATCACGCGGTTGCGGTCGATGGAAGGGTCTACCGCGACGGTGATCTGATCGAAAATAAACCCATTGATCGCGTAGTGGAACAGGGCAATCTCGTGCGGCCCCCCAGGCAGTCCCATACGAGCGTTGAAGGCGACGTCCGCTGCGAGTCCTTCGCGCAACCAGGTGCCGATAGCGGCCTCTACCTGGGGTCGTCGGGTTGCTTCGATACGTAGCTCGAACAGGGCCAGTGCAGCATCGCGGTCTGTGGTCAGCCGGTGGACGATGTCCTTCATGTAGTCCGCGAACAGCTCCTGGCCGGGCGGCCGGGCAGCCAGAGCAGTGTGTAGGTCGGCATCAGGGGTAAGGCGTTCACCGATGCGCGTCAGGATGGCATCCACGATCGAGTCCCTCGTGGGGAAGAAGTTGGACGCCGTCCCGCGGGGAAGGTCCGCTTCACCATCGAGTGCTCGATGCGTGAGACCGCGCGAGCCGCTGCGGGCGAGGACTCGGACTGCAGCATCGGAGAGGATCTCTCGTCGTTCAGCGTTACGTGCCATGCTCTCCACCCTACTTCAACTACTACACCCGTCGTGGTATCTTCTGTGTACGACGAGTGTAGTGATTGGAGATGCTGTGCGAGAACTTGTGTACTACGTCGCAACCTCGATTGACGGCTACATCGCAGCCCCCGATGGATCCTTCGACGCCTTCCCCCTTGAAGGCGATCACATGCAAGTGATCTGCTCCGACTTCGCAGACGCACTGCCCTCGCATGTCCTGACAGCACTTGGCGTCGACCCGCCGAGGAATCGATTCGATACCGTCATCCAGGGCTGGAGGAGCTACGCCGTCGCTCACTCGATCAGGATCGAACGCCCGTATGCCCATCTTCGGGAGATCGTGGCGACGCGTACGAGAACGGGTGCTCATCCGGCGGCTACCTACACCCGGGATGCCCTCGCCACCGTTCGGGAGCTCAAGCAAGAGGAGAGCGCCCTCGACATCTACCTTTGTGGTGGTGGTGATCTCGCCGGCCAGCTCCTTCCCGAGATCGACCGCCTCATCCTGAAGCGGAACCCTCTGGTACTCGGGGCAGGTGTTCCACTCTTCGGGCGCGCCACTTTCCAACCAACCCTGTTTCGCCCGCTCCCCTCAAGAGTCTTTGCTTCGGGAGTCGTCATCGAAGAATGGGAACGCGTCCGCTGAGCGATGGCTTTGCGTGCATGCGATTGTGGGTTACTGATCACCCCTCGGATGTCGGCTTGTCCTCGGATGCTGGTGTGGCTGGAACGGTGCGACCGTTGGAGAGGGTCAGGCTTTCGACCACTGTCCCGTCGCTGAGTCGGATACCTTTCAGGCCCATGGTGAGAGTGTTGTCCGAGAATCCACCGGATTGTTTGTAGGCGTAGGTCATGCCCTCGGGGAGCTCGCCCAGATCTGCCTGTGCAGCGAAGCGGACATCGAAGGGGGCGCGGCGGGCAGATTCTTCGCAGATCTCCACGGAGCCGTCAGGGTGCAGCAGGCCGACGAGTTCGGTGGTGTCAGGCGATGTCATAACCCCGTACAAGCTATACCCCGATGGCGGATTCCTTGCCGATGACCTACCCCTTTCGCTCTCAGGCCCGGCAGCGCCATCTTGCTCGGCCTGCTCGAGGGCCTGGCAGGCGGTGAGCGCCTCGATCGGTGGGCTGATCTCCTCTGGAGGTGGGGTGTCATCGGGCGACGGGAGAAGGGTGAGTCCGCCGAAGAGGCCAACCAGGACAAGCCCGCCCATGAGGATGCGCATGCGTTTCGAGGGTGCGGGACCGTTGCGGGGATGGGCGGAAGGTTTTTCTGGTGCGTCGGCAGCCAGATCGAGGATCTGGATACGACCATCCTGGTGCTTGCCGTCGTCGAAATCATCAGCGTTAGTCCCCATGATTCAACCCTAGGGTGCACCGGTCACGGGCACCCTTGGACCTGCCAGGCGTGTCTGCCCGCCTGCCGGGGGAAGAGGTTGGTCGACGGGCCTGTCCGGCGCGTAGCGGTAATTCCCGCCGTGGATTCGCCGGCGGGACCGTTCCCGGGCACGTAAGCCGATCCGCTAAGAGGCGGCGCCAGTGCCGTTGACCCCGCCATCCAGCCTGCGAAAAGCCCGCCATGCTGACGAATAGTCACAAGGAAGTGGTCGACGGGCTCGAAAAGCGGGGCGTCGGATTGAAGGCCCTCTCCCAGGGCATCGACACGACAACCCCGGGCGGGCGGTTGTTCTTCCACATGCTCGCGGCTATCGCTGAGTTCGAACACGACCTCATCGTCGAACGTACAAAAGACGGCCTGGCCGCGGCCAGGGCCCGCGGTCGCAGGGGCGGCGGTCGGATCAAGATGAGCCCGACGAAAATCCGGCAGGCACGGGGCAATGTATGACGGTTCGATATGGCATCCAGTTGCCTAGGACACACCCATTCGATGGCACGGGACAGTCGAGTTGGCCGGAAGTCATTCCTGTCGTCGCAGGCCGTTTCCCTGCACGCAGTCGAGCGCGCCCGTTACTGTCCCCATTCAGGGCGACCTGTGTCACTGTAGACGGATGGCACCGGACGCAGGAACCTACGACCTCGAGGATCTGCGGGCGCGGGTCATGCAAGTGAACGGCGGATCGGTGGACGACAGCATCCCAGAACTCGCCACCGCGGATGCCGACCAGTGCGCGCTGGCTCTGGCCCTGCCCGATGGGACGGTGCGCGGCACTACGGACGCGGAGTCGCCGTTCAGCGTGCAGTCGGCGGTCAAACCGTTCCTGTTCGCTCTGGCACTGCTGGACACGGACGGCGACGCCCTGGACCTCATCGGAATCGAACCGACTGGCGAAGCCTTCGACGCGATCAAGCTCGAGAGCGGCACCGGCCGCCCGCCCAACCCGATGGTCAACGCCGGAGCGCTGCTCACGGCATCGCTCATCGACGGCAGCGATGTCGACGAGCGTAACGAGCGGATCCTCCGAGGCCTCTCCGCCTTCGCCGGGCGTCCGCTCGAAGTGGATGAGGGCGTCGCCCACAACGAGCACCTCCTCGGCGACCGCAACCACGCTCTCGCACACCTCATGCGGGCGGAGGGAACCCTGCACGTCGGTGCCGACGACGCCGTCGCCGTCTACGCTCGCGCCTGCGCCGTCCTGGTCGATGTGAAGGCACTCGCGGTGATGGGGGCGACCCTCGCCTGCGGCGGAGTCAACCCGGCGTCGGAGGAGCGCGTCGTCCCGGCGTCCGTGGCTCGCGACGTCGTCTCGGTCATGGCGACCTGCGGTGTGTATGACGGCTCAGGCCGTTGGATGCGTGGAATCGGCATCCCCGCGAAGTCCAGCGTGTCCGGAGCGATCGTGCTCTCCGCCCCCGGGCGGCTCGGTGCCGCGGTCATGAGCCCGCCTCTCGACGAGCAGGGGACGAGCGTACGCGGGCGAGTCGCCGCCGACCTTCTGAGCGTCGAGCTCGATCTGCACGCCTTCGGCTCCGCGACGGGCGGCGACCGCGGGGGACGCGCGTCCCGCACAGAGCAGTGACCTCGTCGAGCATCGCCACGTCTCCTCACTGCGGTCGGGGAGGTCGCCGTCGTCTCTTCCACGTAACCGCGGCATCACGTCGACGCAGTCCGCTGACGCTCTGATCCAGCAATTGCGGTGAGCCTTTCGAGGTAGTGATCGCCGATCCTGACGAGTGTGATGCTCTGCGGCGGATAGCCGAGGAAAGCGTCGCCCCAGGTTGCGTCCGTTCGAACCTCCCAGAGGTAGAAACACCGCTGCGTACCCGTCGAAGAACCCTCCCTCCATCGTCTGCGCGAGCACAACCCACTTGCGGTACACCGCGACGACAAAGCCGTCCACCCTCTGACCGGGACGCGGTACCCAGTCGAGGCGGACCAAGGACTGCTCGCGCTGGGTAAAAGTTACGCAAGAAGTCTTGCTAAACACTCCTTGCTCAACGAGGCTTTATAAGTGAACGACGAAAAGCCGACCGAACCAGCCCCTACTCCCCTTGATGGCGTCAGTTACCGTGGCCCGTCCACCGAGCAGGTCATCAGCGATCCGGTGCGCATCCGAGCTCTTGCTCACCCTGTCCGGCTAGAGCTCCTCGATTATCTGGATGATGCAGGAAAAGCCACCGCGACAGAGAGTGCAGCGGCGATCGGTGAGTCCGTCGCGAGCTGCTCCTACCATTTGCGCATGCTCGCGAAGCACGGATACATCGAGCAGGTTGACCAACCGGGGCGGGAGAAACCGTGGAAAGTCGTATCGCACGGCAGATCATCCGTCATTGATCGCAACGCACCAGGTTCCGTGCACGCCGTCTCCGCCATGGCGAGCATCTACGTTCACCGCCAGTTGGACCGCATACAGTCATGGCTGCAGCGTGCTTCGCAACTACCAGTGGAGGACATCGACGTTTCCACAGTCACCAGCTCGAGCTTCTACGCCACCCATGACGAGATCCGTCAGTTCCGGGAGGACTTATGGGAACTGTCCCGACGTTTCGACGGCCGGTGGCAAGATCCGGAGCAAAGGCCTGACGGGTCGATGCCGGTACAGCTCTTCTCCGTGGTGAATATCGACCCCGACCGACCAGCACATCGAGCCGATCGCGAGGACAGCTGAGCATGGTTGCGGAGAATCCGGCCACACCGCAACCATTGCTCGCGGAGGGCCCCGCCTTCGCGGAGGAAGTGCCGTCGCCTGAACCCAGCGATGTCGGCACGCACCGCGACGCCCTGAGAATCCCCGCTTTTCGTCGGCTCACCCTGGCATGGGTTTTCAGCAACTTCGGTGACTCGGCCCTGTTCCTGACGGCCGCGATCTGGGTGAAGCAGCTCACCGGAAGCGACGCCGCCGCCGGGCTCGTGTTCGTGGCCCTCGGCCTACCGGCTCTCCTGGCGCCGCTGATCGGGCAGCTCGCGGACCGACTCCGGCGAAAGCCCCTACTGATCATCAATAACCTGTGCGCGGCAGCGGCGGTCTTGGTCCTCCTGGCCGTCCAAACAGCCGACCACCTGTGGCTGGTATACCTCGTGATTTTCACTTATGCCGCGTCCAACTACGTGACCTCCGCCGCCCAATCAGGGCTCCTCCGCGACATGCTCACCGATCGCCTCCTCGCCCCGGCGAATGGACTCCTGAGCAGCATCGATCAGGGACTACGCATCATTTCTCCCCTCATCGGGGCGGGCATGCTTGGACTCTGGGGAATGGGCTCCGTGGTTCTGGCAACCAGTATCTGCTTCATCATGTCAGCCCTGATCCTCCTGATGGTCAACGTTCAGGAATCAGATCCCGACACAAACACCAATGAAGGCTTCTGGCAGAGCACGACAGCCGGCCTACGCTTCCTCGCTCACCACCAGCTTCTGTCACCGGCGATGCTCACTCTCAGCATCGCCGTTGGCGCCACCGGGATCTTGAACGTCACCATCTTCGCGACCGTCGAGCAGGGCCTCGGTATGCCACCTGAATTCCTCAGCGTGCTCGTCAGCGTCCAAGGGGCCATGGCCATCGCCGGAGGGCTCACCGCAAGCATTCTCATTCGGAAACTGGGCATGCGCACCGCAATCATCCTCGGTGTTCTCCTGCTCGGCATTGCCGTGCTCGCATCAGCCGTCCCATCAGTGCCCGTCGTCCTGGCAGGTTCTGTGATCACAGGGCTCGGCGTCAGCTGGACCATCATCGCCTTCATTACTCTCCGCCAAACCGAAAGCCCCGCACGCCTCCAAGGAAGAACCGCAACTGCAACCAGCATGCTCATCAACGTCCCCCAAGTTGGGGCGAACATGATCGCGGCAGCACTGATCGGCACACTCGACTACCGGAACCTCATCACCACCACGAGCATCATCTGCCTGGCAGGAACGCTACCCCTCCTACTACAACGCTCCACCCCAACATCCCAGACGGGAAGCTAAGGGCCCACGTTCACGCCTCTGACCCTTCCCTGTGCCGGATCACGCTGAACTGACGATCCAAGCACCGGATTCCGTGACGAGATACGCTGTGGCGGCTCACCCCTCCCCCTCGCATCCGTAGCTGAGACGAATGTCTGTAATGAGTATGCTTTCGCGATGACGTCGTCCCCAAGGCTCGCGGGCCATTCCTACGAGCTGCGGGTTCGGTTCGCTTCGGCGCTGTGCAGCCTTCTCGCGCTGTTACTCGTCGTGCTGGGGTGGTGCGGACTCATCTTTGTCCTCGGCGCTCTTGTCCTTCCGCCATGGGTAGTAAGCGCCGGCCTATGTGGCGTCTGCGTCATTCTGGGTGTCGTCAATCGGCGTCTGGCCCTCAGTGAGGACGACCAGAAAACGTCACCGCCCAGTTACCGCACGGCGCTGGTAGGGAGAGTGACTACGCCGCTGGCTGTTGTCGGGTGTGTACTCGCTTTTCTCGGGGATGCCGCGTTCGGTGCTACGTACACGGTGCTGGAACCGTCCGCATCGAATGGTTGCCGAGCCGTCGCCAGGGAAAGTTCATTCCTCATGGCAGGCGGGGGGCGGGTCTACTCGGTGCACCCGGTGGGCGTCGGGTGGCAAACAGGTTCATGGACGGCCGACGACGGGATCCGTCCGATCCACGACAGTCACTACGAGCTTTCCTGGGGGCTGGGAGGTGGAGCATTGCTTGTGCAGGGGGACGGTCATAACCCTGTTTATCCGGGCTTGCACGAAGTCACCTGTTACTAGGCTCAGTTCCAACCCGGCTCCCGCACAGGTTTTCAAGCCGAATCACACCGAAGATCTGCCGCCAGCATTGAGGGCCGATGATTTTGCTGGGGCACGATCGTCCAAGGAGTAGTGAAAGGCTGTTCGGCCTGCTTCACCTCATTCAATGTCAGGAGTACCCATCATGGCTGCACCCCTTGTTTACATCAGCTTCCCCGGAACCGCGAGGGAAGCGCTCGGGTTCTACGCCGATGTTTTCGGAGGTGACGTGTCCCTGGACTCGTACGAGGATCACGGGAGGACCGACGGCCCGCCGAACGCCGTCGCCCATGGGGTCCTTGACGGTGTCGTTGCCCTGGCGGGCTCCGACACGCCGGCAGGAGAGCAGTCCGTGCGGTGCGAGGGCCTCATGCTGTCACTACTGGGAACCGCCGAACCGGCCATCTTGCACGGGTGGTTCGACAAGCTCTGCGTCGATGGATCAGCAATCGACCCCCTGGTCCAGAGGCCGTGGGGCGGCGCGGACGGACAGGTCACCGACTGCCACGGGCTTCGGTGGCTCATCGGCTACGAGTCCAGGGCGTGAGTGACGCTCAGCTGCTCGCTCAGCTGGCGCTTGAGCGGACTCACGTGCTGAGAGCCGTCGACGGTCTGACCGCAGCGCAGATGAGCACAGCACGTGTTCCGTCGGGGTGGACCGTGACGGGCCTGCTGAACCACCTCGCGTTCGATGACGAGATGTTCTGGATCTCGGCCGTCCTTGGCGGGAATCCGGCGGCGATCGCGGCCCTCCACGACGGGTGGGCTTCCACACCGATGACAGGCGCGGAAGCGGTGAGCATCTATCAGGAACAGATCACCAGCAGCGACACGGTCCTCGCGGAGGTCGATCTGGATGTCCCTCCCCGATGGTGGCCCCCGGCCAGTGGGTTCGGCCACCCGCCCATGGCAGACGGGCGCGAGGTCGTATTCCGTGTCCTCGCGGAAACCTCGGTCCATGCCGGACACCTCGACATCGTGCGTGAACTCATCGACGGACATCAGAACCTTGTCGTCGATTAGGCGACACTCCCACCCACGCCTGCACCTGCACCTGCACCTGCAAGCCTCGGGGTCGATGTCACTCGCTTATGCCCTGACACCCAGGGCCACTGCAGTCTCCATCCGACACAACCACACGACGTCGGGCCCCTTTGTGCAGGTCGATCAGTTCGTCGCAGGCTTCTACGTCATCGAATCACCCAATCTCGACCCCGCCATCGCCGTCGCCCGCCTGAATCCGGCAGTCCGCACCAGCACAGGCGGGGTCGAAGTTCGCCCCGTCCACAGCGGAGGAATCATCACCAGAAACCAGTAGAGCGGCGCACGAAGCTACTGACGGAGCAGCTGTTGATCGACGAGCACGCCGGCGCGCGCTGCGGTCAGACCGTCGTATCAAGTACTCCAACGGGATTCACTGTCATGGGCACGCTGATGGACGGGACTGCGGGGAACATCAGCGCAGGGTTGGGTTGGAGGAGCCGGTGTTGAAGTGGCGCCTGTAGTCGGTCGGGGTGGTGGAGAAGGCGGCCGCGAAGTTCTGGCGGAGAGTGACGGGGTTGCCGAACCCGCAGTCCGTAGCGATGTGGTCGACAGACAGATCTGTGGTCTCCAGCAGTCGCCGTGCGGCATCGAGTCGGCGGGATCGTATCCAGGCCGACGGCGTTGTCCCGGTGGCTGCGCGGAATGCGCGGACGAACGTGCGTCGGCTCATATGGGCTTGTTCGGCCAGGCGGTCGATGGTCAGTGGTTGACGGAGGTTGCCCAACGCCCAGTCGAGCAGGTGTGCGATCGGACCGTCGGTGGAGTGCTGCGGGACAGGGTGTTCGACGTACTGTGCCTGCCCGCCCTCACGATGAGGGGCGACGACGAGACTGCGCGCAACCGTGTTCGCCGCACCGGCGCCCAGTCGGTTCCGCACCAGATGCAGGCAAGCATCCAGTCCCGATGCGGTGCCTGCCGAGGTCATGACGTCCCCATGGTCGATATAGAGGACCGAGCGATCAAGAAGTAGGTCCGGGTGTCGCTCGCCCAGGGTGGCGAAGGCCTGCCAGTGCGTGACGGCCCGACGTCCGGTCAGCAGGCCGGCGTCCGCCACGGCGATCGCACCGAGGCACAGACCCAGGACCGTCGCCCCTCGCCGATGTGCATCCAGCAGTAAGGCGCGCAAGGTATCGCTGAGCACCTGTCCGTCGTCGAACCATGACGGCACGACCACGACATCCGCTCGAGCCGCAGCCTCGACCCCTTTGATACCGGCCAGGTGGTATCCCTCAGCCGTGCGGATCGAACCTCCACCATCGGAGAAGAGGCTCGTCGTCCACTCTCCGAGACCCTGCCGTGCGACCTCATCGAAGACCATCTGCGGGACAGCAAGATGGAACATCGTCACCCCATCAAAGGCATACACCGCAATATGCACCAGAACCCTCCTTCGTGGCCCGGATCCATCCTATATAGGCATTCGTGCCACTGTTGGCTCGCTGCGGCACGGTGAAGAATGAAATCAACGCCGGTCCCGGCGATCATCACAGTCCCCCTTCACCAGGAGAATGCCTCACCATGAGCACACCCCAGCGCGCCCTCGTCCTCGTCGACGTCCAACAGCAGTACTTCAGCGGGCTGCTCGAGATCCAGTACCCGCCGCACGAGCAGTCCCTGCCACGAATCACGGCAGCCATCGATGCGGCCACCGCCGCCGGCATCCCGATCGTCGTCGTTCAGCACACGGCAGGCGAAGGCGCCCTTGTCTTCGCGCCGGGAACACCCGGGTACGAGCTTCACCCCGAAATCGAGAGCCGCCGCGCCGAAACGTGGAAAAGCGTCGTCAAGCAGTACGGGTCCGTCTACGCCGACACCGACCTCACCCAGTGGCTACGCGACAAGGGCGTCGACACCGTCACCCTCGTCGGTTACATGACCAACAACTGCATCCTCGGGTCCGCCGTCGAAGCCGAAGGCCTCGGCTTCACCACCGAGGTCCTCTCCGACGGCACCGGTGCGATCAACATCGCGAACGACGCCGGGTTCGCTGACGCCAAGACAGTGCACACGACCCTGCTTGCACTGCTGAACTCCAACTGGGCCTCCGTCAGCACCACAGAAGCATGGACCACGGCCCTGACCTCCCAGCAAGCACTCCCCGGAAGCGACCTGGGCACCTCAGCAGCTACCGGAGCAGCCCGCGCCACCCAACCCTGACCCTTCCCCACCCCAGAGCCACGAACGGGTACAGCACACCCTCCAGGTTCGATTCCGCCCTCGAGGAGGCTGGCGTACTCGTTGCTGCAACGCGCGGCGGCAAGGTCTCTGTATAGGAAGTGGGGGCCTTCCCGCTCTACGTCGATGTTCTCCGTGTAATGGTGGTCAACGGAGCGACCGCCACGACATCACGGCGGAACTCGATGGGGTATGACTTAGCACTACAGTGGGCGCAAGTGCGGCTTGATCACATCGTGATCCAACTTCTGAAAGGCGTGAACGATGAGCGAGGAGTCAGGCGTGGACAGGGGCATGCCGTCGTCACACCACAACGGTGACGATCGGGAGCGTGATCTCGCCACCGAGCTCGCGGACCTCGCCCGGTCGCTGCAGCAGGAACCGGATGCGGATGCTGTCCTCGCCGGGTTCGTACACGCCGCCCTCGAATTAGTTCCCGGGGTCGATGAAGGCTCCGTCAGCGTCGTCCTCGGTCGCAAGAACATCGGATCCCGGGGCGCGTCCGGCAGCTTGCCCGCGCGCGTCGATGCGCTGCAGATGGAGACCGGCGAGGGCCCCTGCCTGGAGGCAGCGTACGAGCATCGGACGGTGCGGGTCCCGGACATGGCGCACGAGGAGCGGTGGCCGCTCTTCGCGGAGCGTGCCACCGAGGCCGGCGCCAAGGGGATGCTCTCCATCCAGTTGTGGGTAGAAGGCGATGACCTGGGCGCACTGAATCTCTACTCATACGAGGCCAACGCCTTCACGGACGAGTCGGAGAACATCGGCCTGCTCGTCGCCTCCCACGCTGCCGTGGCGTTCGCCGAGGCCGAGAAGAGCCGCCAACTCCACGCAGCCGTCGATTCCAGGGATGTGATCGGCCAGGCCAAGGGCATCCTCATGGAACGCCACAAAATCACCGGCGCGCAGGCGTTCATCGTCCTGTCCATGGCCAGCCAGCACTCCAACACCAAGCTCCGGGACGTCGCCGATTACCTCATCACCAGCGGTGAACTCCCGGGCAAGCACACAGCACGCCAGGGACAGCTGTACCAGCTTCCACGGCGGTGAGCACGTCTTCCCTGAAGTGGATCAGCCAGCCAGCAGCGACCGAATACACCGCATACCGAAATCACCCCGAACAAGGATGAGCTGGCTCTGGGGAGTTTTATTCTGAGATGTATTCGCACTGTGGCTACAGGGCAGTTGCGGGTCGATCATTCTTGACATTTTTCCGATAGACGAGCACGCTGAAGTTCTCGCCCCGGACCCTGGCAGAGAACCGCTATTGCCGTTCCACCAGGAAGTCCCATGTCACACGCACTTCATCCCATCAATCTCGGCGCGCCTCGCCGACCAACGGACACGTCCTTCCATCTGGCCTCGCCGTTGCGAACGGTTCAGGAACACCTCGACGCCGTGACGAGCACTGGGGTGGGCGCAACGCGGCCCCATCAAACGGCGATCTCACTGCTGAAAGGTGTGGTTGATGAGTGAGGAGCGCGGAGTGGACAGGGGTATGCCGTCGTCGCATCACGGCGGTAGCGCGCGTGTACGTGATCTCGCCACGGACCTGGCCGAGCTCGCCCGGTCGCTGCAGCAGGAACCGGACTCGGGCGCAATCCTCGCCGGGTTCGTCCACGCCGCCCTCGACCTGATCCCCGGGGTCGATGAAGGCTCCGTCAGCGTCGTCCTGGGACGCAAGAACATCGGCTCCCGGGCGGCGTCCGGGGACCTGCCCGCGCGCATCGACGCACTGCAGATGAAGACCGGTGAGGGCCCCTGCCTGGAAGCGGCGTATCAGCACCGGACGATCCGGGTCCCCGACATGGCGCACGAGACGCGGTGGCCGCTGTTCGCGCAGCGGGCTGCCGAGGCGGGCGCCCGGGGGATGCTGTCCATCCAACTGTGGGTCGAAGGCGATGATCTGGGCGCCCTGAATCTCTACTCCTACGAGGTCGATGCGTTCACGGACGAGTCGGAGAACGTGGGCCTGCTGGTGGCTTCCCATGCGGCGGTGGCGTTCGCCGAGGCCGAGAAGGCTCGGCAACTCCACGAGGCCATCGATTCCCGGGACGCTATCGGCCAGGCCAAGGGCATCCTCATGGAACGCCACAAGATCACCGGAGTCCAGGCGTTCATCGTGCTGTCCATGGCCAGCCAGCGCACTCATCTGAAGCTTCGGGATGTCGCCGAGCAGCTCATCAGCAGCGGCGAACTGCCCAACAAGAACCGTTAGAGGCCCATCGTGACTACCACTCCCCCACCCCCCTCCTCATCTTCATCCCTGTTTCCACCTGAGGTGTTGGCGATTTTCGGGCGAACCAACGGTTACCTCCTCACCGAGCAGACCGCCCACGACGCGGTCGACGGCCTGGCCGAAATCGCCCGCGACATCATCGGTGCCGCCGAGGGCGCCGGCGTGAGCCTCATGGACACGGACGGCAGACGTATGAGCGTGGGCGCGACCGACCCGCGCGTGCTCGAAGCCGATGACCAGCAGTACGAGCTCGGCCAAGGACCCTGCATGAGCGCCTGGGTGTCGGGTGAGTCCGTCTACATCACCGACACCCACACCGATCAGCGGTGGCAACGATGGACGACCGCAGTGGCCCCGCTCGGTGTCCGCTCCTGCCTCAGCGTGCCCCTGCTGGACAAACCGACCGGACTCGGGGCCATGAAGGTCTACTCGAACACCGCCGACGCATTCTCGGACGAGGACCGGCGGCTGCTGATCAACCTCGCCCGCTCCGCCGCGACCCTCCTCGGCCACATCCAGGCCCACGACACCCCACAGCGGATCAGCAACGACGTCAAGGCGTCCCTGGCCGAACGGGACACCATCGGAGTCGCCCGCGGCATCCTGATGGAACGCCTTGATATGGACCGCCAGGTGGCCATGAACCACCTGATCAACCTCGCCACCGACGCCAACACCACCATCGGCATCATGGCCGCACGGATCAGTGAGCGTCAGAACGCCACGAAACCCACCCCGGATCCGTGATGTCCAAGACCACCCCTGAGGACCAACGACAGCGCACACTGCACGCCATCCACGACGGTGGGCTCAACGTCCGGAACGTGTGGATCCGCTACTTCTCCTTCACAGGGGACGTCGATGAGTTCGAGGTCGACGCCTACCTCAATGGGCTGATCATGCTGACCCCCCTGAACAGGGACCTCGTGTCCCTTGCAGTCAACGAACTCATCGCCGAAACACTCCCACCGACCGCCCCCTACAGCAACGACCCCGACGACCCGGACGAACCGGATACATTGGTTGCTCTGGATGTCCTCGACCGCCACGATGACCGGGATGACTTCAACGAGGCATCCTAGGCGTCGTGTTCATCGCACTCAGGCTCGTGCCCACCATAACCGTCGTCAACGCCCTGCCGCGGCTGAACAGGGCGACACGAGAAATAGTCATTGGCGCCAAGCGTGGGGGCTGTAAGAGAACGGTGTGTGAGAGTCCGGCCTGAGGGTGATTCCCGCTTCCGCAGGTGGCGTGACAGCCTCGACCCATGACACACGCGATACTGGTGAGGGACCGTCTGTAACGATTAGCCTCACCCCATGACTGGATACCCGCAGCTACTCCACACGGTCCTCGACACCACTGACGTACGAGGACTGGCGGAGTTCTACCGCCAACTTCTCGGACTCCGGTACCGGCTAGGAGACGAACCTCCGACCGAGGGGCAGGTCGATGATGTCGACTGGCTGGTGTTGACCGACTCCGACGGCAACCGGAAACTCGCTTTCCAGCAGGTTTGTCACCTGAAGCGGACAACTTGGCCCGCGCCTGATGTGCCGATGCAGATGCACCTCGACCTCACCGTTCCTGACCGGGAGGCACTCGCCGATCAACACTCCAAAGCATTAGTAATGGGAGCTCAGCTCCTCTTCGACCGCACGGATGACCCCGATGAGCCGCTATACGTCTACACCGACCCAGCCGGTCATCCGTTCTGCATCTTCGTAGCATGAAGCAGACTCGAGTCCTACCGGCACGTTCAGCAGACGATGCACTTACGGTTGCTGCTGTCGCTCGTGATGGCAGACTGCGTGATGGTTCTCGCGACGATGCAGACGGCGTATGCCTCGAAGATGCGCGGTCTCACCGACGAGCCACTGACGTGAGGCGGGCAAGATCGGTGTTCAAGAGTGGGTTGACTGTGACAGGTTTGAGTGGCCCCGATAGGACGGTTATCTTCGTTCCCGCTGCACGACTCACCGGGCTCGGTATGACGGTTATTTGTGGCCCCACCGCCACCGTTGGGTCCTTCAGTTGATGGGTGAGACGGAGGGCTGGTCTGGATGGAGTCGAGGGTGGAGTTATTCGCGCAGACTCGCAGGGACGCTCGAGTCGAGGGTCTTTCGGTGCGCGCGCTGGCGGTCAGGCATGGAGTGCATCGAAGGACGGTCAGAAAGGCTCTGACCTCTGCCTTACCGCCGGATCACAGACCCAGGCAGGGAGTGTCCCGACGGCTTGAGCCGTTCACGACCGTGATCCAGGCGATGCTGCTCGAGGACACGGCGGCGCCGCGGAAGCAACGCCATACCTCCCGCAGGGTCCTGGCCCGGCCCGGCTCGTCGATGAGCACGGCGCGGAGGAGTTGCGTATTCCACGGTCCGCGATGACGTCCGGGTCCGGCGGGCCGAGATTGATGTCGAGACCGGCCGCCGGGTGGAGGTGTCAATGAGTTCATTGATGGCGGGGCGAGGAGGGTGCGGTCGTAGGCGGGCATGGGCGCGAGTCCGTGGTCGAAGAATTGCTAAGCGAGCGTCGTCGCTAGCGCAGGGTGTTGTTGAGCTGGCGTAGCCACGACTGGAAGTCCTCGGGGCCGTCGAAGTGAGCGCCGGTGATCTTGCTGACTTCCGGGGCCATGTCGGGACCATCGACGACGAGCGTGTGCCCGCCTGTCAGGGTTGCCGCTTCGAAGGCCGGTAGGTCACCTCGGTCATCGCCTGCGTATGCGACTGTCCGAAGGTTTCTCGTGCTGATGATCCTCTGAAGAGCGGTGCCCTTGTCCTGCTCCAGCGGCATCCGAAGCTCCTCCACGAACTTGCCGGGCTCGTGGCGCAGCCCGTACGTGTCAATCACTTCTCGAATGAGTGGAGCGACGAGCTCGACGGCACAATCCCGGTCCGGTGCTCGACGCCAGTGCACGGCGACTGCAAGGGACTTGTCTTCGACGAAAATGCCTTTGACACCGTCCAGCTGTTGGTGCAGCACGCGAGTAGTTTCCTCGACAGCCGTCAGCCACTGCTCGGCTTCCGGAACAATCTCAATGCCGCTTTCCGTGAAGCGTTCGAGACCGTAGGAGCCATAGAGCCCCACCCCGGGAATTGACACTCGGTCGGCCAGGAAGGCGACCGGCCGCCCGGAGAGGAGCGCAACGACCGAGAGCTTAGCCGCCAGGTCCGCGAGGATCTCTTCAGTGCCAGGAAGTAGCTGGCTCGCACTCGGGTCATCAGTGATGCGCGAGAGAACCCCGTCGAAATCCATGACCAAGCCAGCTCCCTCGCTGGTGGTCAGGGCTTGCATTACCGTGGTCGCTGCGTCCATACCTTCACCCTAGACCGCGAGCACCATGGACTATCTGACTACCCCGCTATCCCAATCACGAATCCTCTACCGCACGAAGCTCCTCTATCGGGTGGTCGTTTAGCCGGTGGTAGTGTCTCGGCGCGTCCTGAAGCGGGCCAGGTATACCCGTTACCCCGGGGCCACTTAGCGTTGACACAATCAGCGGGCTATCGCTTCGTGCAGCGTCTGGTCTCCGTGGGCTTCGAACACGGTGTCGCCGACGAAGAAGGACCACACTGCTGTGCCGACAGCCTAGCGCAGGAGATCGGTTCCGCGACTCAGTCGCCGTGGATCGGTGCGACGACCGCCTGGCCCGGCCGGTACGAGGCCGGGATATGGTGTGCCATCGACGCCAGCGCTGGGTCGATTCGGTGGACGCCGACCCAGCAGGTCGATCGCCTCTCGGGTCATGCGTATCTCCTACCCGTCATCGACGCCCGCGTGTTGGGTGCGGAGTACTCGAAGGGCAAGCCCGCCTGAACGTACATGTCCGCGGACCATTCCTCGTCCACCCAACTGGGCAGGGAGCGTCCCTCTCGCTAGGCCTGCGCTGCCGGCGGTCCTTACCGTCACGCCCGTTCCGTCGACCCCTCCTCGGCCGGGGTGGCGTCTGCTGCAGGTGTGCTGTCAGCAGCGAGTGCTTTGCGGCGGCGGTAGATTTGTACGCCGATGGATATCGGTATCGCGGTGACGGCGACTGCCCGCATCCAGGGCCGGTCGAGAATGTGGCCGGTGAGCGCGTCCAAGGAGATCTTCCCGGGTCCGCCGATTGCGAAGGACGTGGCCGCGAGTCCGAGCACAGCCGGGTATTCCAGGCCGCCTTCCATGGCGAAGAAGCCGTTCGGTGCGTGCACGCTGGCTGCGACACCCATCGTTGTGGCGGCAGCTGCCCCGGCGGCAGGCGTGGCAAAGCCGAGCGCCAGGGCCATGCCTGCGCCCGCCTCACCGATGCCGGCGAGCATGGCGCTGGTCTTTGCAGGGCGGAAGCCCATAGCGTGCATGCCCTTGCTCGTCTCTTCGATACCTCCCCCACCGAACCAACCGAAGAGTTTCTGAGATCCGTGCGCAATCAGCACACCGCCGAGTGCGGCGCGGAACAGTGTCCGAGCGGCAGTGGTCGCTGCGGGAGTCGAGCTGTCGTTTGTCATAATGATGATCCTCTCGGTGGATAAGGCTTGGAGGTTATGCGTGGTGTTCGGCAGAATCGGCCCAGGGAAGCCCGCTCGTCCCACCCCAGCTGCCGGACACTGCAGATGGGAGATCAGCGCGCGGCGCCCGCCATCCAGCGCCACAGACATCACGCTACACACGCCTGGGGTTCGCCGCCCACCAGTGGCACCTAGAGGCCACCTGCTGGAACTGACCAAGACGAACCTGCCTACTCGAAACTTCGCGGACCGCATGAGACCGGGACGGGGTACCGGGGAATCTCTTGTCGGTCACGTTCGGGTCGTCCTCGAACGGCCCGATGGGCTCGACCACAAACACGCGTGGAGTTGCAGTGCGCACCTCCGCGAGTTCCGCGGCGAGCTCCGCTGCGAGGCCGGCGCCATCGTCGGGAGCTGTGAAGTGTCAAGAACCGGCATCGTCCCCGACGCGACGACAGAGCCCCCGTATCCGGCCGGATACGGGGGCTCTGTCGTCGGACCGGAAGGTCGGCCCAGGAGTATTGGAGTGCCTAGGACTCGCCGGCGAACCGTTGGATGAGGCCGAGGGCCACGATGACGGTCCCCCATGCCAGCCCGAGCGCCACGGTGAAGCGGTTCAGGTTGCGCTCGGCCACGCCCGAAGACCCCATGCTCGAGGTCATGCCGCCACCGAACATGTCCGACATGCCACCACCGCGCCCCTTGTGGAGCAGGATCAGCAGGGTCAGCAGGAGGCTGGTGATCCCGAGCAGGACGAACAGGATGATACGGAGGATTTCCACGGGGCCCTTTCAAGGCTCGGTAGCCGCTCGGTGGAGCGGCCGGCGCACGGAACTTAGTCTGTCACCAGATGCTGTTCGAACCTGACAATACTAGCAAACTCGGACACGTCGAGGCTCGCCCCGCCCACCAGGACGCCGTCGACGTCGCGCTCCCGCAGGATGCTCGCCACGTTGCCGGACTTCACGGATCCGCCGTACAGGAGGCGGGTCTTCCCGGCGGTTTCGGCGTCGAACAGCGAGCCGAGCTCGGCGCGGAGTGCCGCGCACATCTCCTGCGCGTCCTCGGGTCCCGCCACCTCTCCCGTGCCGATCGCCCAGACCGGCTCGTACGCGACGACGAGGTCGGCGGCCTGCTCGGCGGACAGCCCTGCGACGCCCAGACGGAGCTGCTCGAGGGTGTGCTCGACGTGTGTTCCGGCCTGGCGGATCTCCAGGCCCTCGCCGACGCAGAGGACCGGAACCAGCCCGTGGCGGTAGGCCGCGTGCAGCTTGCGGTTCAGCAGCTCGTCAGACTCCGAGTGGATGGTCCGGCGCTCGGAGTGGCCCACCAGCACGTAGGTGCAATCCAGCTTCCCGAGGAACTGCCCGGAGATGTCACCGGTGTAGGCACCGGAATCCTCCGGCGAAAGGTCCTGACCGCCGTAGACGACGTCCAGGTTGTCGCCCTTCACGAGGGTCTGTACGCCGCGCAAATCAGTGAACGGAGGGAACACGGACACCTCGACGCGCGAGAAGTCGTGGCCGGCGTCGTCCAGGGTCCAGGCGAGCTTCTGCAGGAAGGTGATGCCCTGCATGTGGTCGAGGTTCATCTTCCAGTTGCCCGCGATGAGCGGGCGGCGGTCGAACACGCCATTGGTCGAGGTGGTCATCGTGGTACTCCATCTGTTCGTTGGCGGCGGGCTCCGCGCGGCCTGCGCCGCGCGGATCCCGCCTTTCCTGTGCGCCCGGGGACGGGCGGTTGGTCCCCGCCGTTGCCGGCCTGGACCGTCCCGCTAGTCGCGGGCGAGGGCGGTCAGCCCGGGGAGCTCCTTGCCCTCGAGGTATTCGAGGCTGGCGCCACCCCCCGTGGAGATGTGCCCGAACTGCTCGTCGGCGAAGCCGAGGCCGCGCACGGCGGCGGCGGAATCGCCACCACCGACCACGGTCAGGGCGCCTTTCGCCTGGGCATCGACGAGGGCCTGTGCGACGGCACGCGTACCGCCGGCGAAGGCATCGAACTCGAAGACGCCCATGGGTCCGTTCCAGAACACGGTCTTCGCCTCGGCGATGTTCGCGGCGAAGTCCTGACCGGTCGCGGGCCCGATGTCGAGCCCGATCCCGGACGCCCCGAACGTTCCTGCCTCGATGGCGTCCGCGGCGGCCACGCCGGACTTGGCGTCAGCCGCGAACTTCTCGGCCACGACGATGTCCGTGGGCAGCACGAACTGCGTACCGTCCCGCGCTCCGCGCTCGAGGTAGCCCCGCACGACGTCGATCTGGTCCTCCTCCAGGAGGCTCGCCCCGACCGCGTGACCCTGGGCGGCGAGGAACGTGAACACCATGCCGCCGCCCACGAGGATGCGGTCGGCGGTGCCGATCAGGTTCTCGATCACGGCGAGCTTGTCGGAGACCTTGGACCCGCCGAGCACGACGACGAAGGGCCGCTGAGGGTCCTTCGTCAGCCGCTCGAGGACCACGAGTTCGGCCCGCACGAGGTCGCCCTGGTAGGCGGGCAGCAGGGCCGCGACGTCGTACACGCTCGCGTGCCGGCGGTGCACGGCGCCGAAGGCGTCGTCCACGTAGGCCCCGTCGGGGCCTACCAGGTCGGCGAGCTCCCGGGCGAAGGCGGCGCGCTCGGCGTCGTCCTTGCTGGTCTCACGGGCGTCGAAGCGCACGTTCTCGAGCAGGAGCACCTCCCCCTCGGACAGGGCCGCAGCTGCGCTGCGCGCGCCCTCCCCCGTGGTGTCGCCGGCCAGGGTGACGGGGAAGTCCGCCAGGTCCCGGAGGACGTCGGCGGCCGGCTTGAGCGAGTACTTCTCCTCAGGAGCGCCCTTGGGCCGCCCGAGGTGGGCCATCACGATGACGGCGGCCCCCGCCTCGCTCAGCTTGCGCAGAACAGGCAGGGACGCGCGGACGCGGCCGTCGTCGGTGACCCTCAGGTCAGGGACCTCACCGTCGAGGGGCACGTTGAGGTCGGAGCGGACGAGGACGCGGCGTCCCCGGACTCCTTCGGCGAGGAGGTCGTCGAGTGATGCGTAAGCCACGGGCGGGACCGCCTAGGAGAGCTTGGCCGCGACGATTTCGGTCAGGTCGACCAGGCGGCTCGAGTAGCCCCACTCGTTGTCGTACCAGCCGACGACCTTCACCTGGTTGCCGAGGACCTTGGTCAGCCCGGAGTCGAAGATGCACGACGACGGGTCCGTGACGATGTCGGAGGACACGATGGGCTCCTCCGTGTAGGAGAGGTAGCCCTTGAGCGACCCGTCGGCCGCGGCTGCCTTGAAGGCCGCGTTGACTTCCTCGGTCGTGACCTCGCGGCCCACGGTGACCGTGAGGTCGGTTGCGGAGCCGGTGGGCACGGGCACGCGGACGGCGTAGCCGTCGAGCTTGCCCTTGAGCTCGGGAAGGACGAGGCCGATGGCCTTGGCCGCACCCGTGGAGGTGGGGACCATGTTGATCGCGGCGGCGCGGGCGCGCCGCAGGTCCTTGTGGGGGCCGTCCTGCAGGTTCTGGTCGGCGGTGTACGCGTGGATCGTCGTCATGAGGCCGCGCTCGATGCCGAAGGAGTCGTTCAGGACCTTCGCGAGGGGGCCGAGGCAGTTCGTGGTGCACGACGCGTTCGAGATGATGTGGTGGTTCTCGGGGTCGTAGTCGCCGTCGTTGACGCCGAGCACGACGGTGAGGTCCTCGTCGGTGGCGGGCGCGGAGATCAGGACCTTCGTCGCTCCGGCGTCGATGTGCTTCTGTGCGTCGGACGCCTTGGTGAAGAAGCCGGTGGACTCGATGACGATGTCGACGCCGAGGTCCTTCCAGGGCAGGTTCGCCGGATCGCGCTCGGCCAGGACCTTCACGCGCTTGCCGCCGACGACGAGGTCGCCGCCCTCGACCTCGACAGAGGCCTTCAACCGGCCGGTCACGGAGTCGTACTTCAGCAGGTGCGCGAGGGCCTCGGGGCTGGTGAGGTCGTTGACCGCGACGATCTCGAGGTCCGCTCCCTGCTCGAGGGCCGCACGGAAGTAGTTGCGGCCGATGCGGCCGAAGCCATTGATTCCAACGCGAGTAGTCATTGGTGTCCATCTCCTTCGTAGGTGGTGCCGCCTTGCTGACCGCTCTCGGGCGATACCGGCGACGAATAGATCTGTACCGGGCACACCGTCGTGCCGAAATTCTCGGGTCCTGCTGGTTCTGCTGGTGTTGCTGCACCGGCGTGTGCCGGAACGGTACCGGGCGGATCGACCTGCACTGCTCCAACCTTACTCAGCGCGGCACCAGGACCGCACTCATGACGCCGGCCGCCCGACCGGATGAGCGTCATGCCCACCCGACCGGGACGCCGGGCAGGTCAGGCGCCGGGGGTGATGAGGCTTGACGCCCCGGTGCGTGCTGCCTGGAAGCGGGTCTGGACGTCGGCCCAGTTCACCAGGTTCCACCACGCCTTCACGTAGTCGGGCTTCACGTTGACGTAGTCCAGGTAGAAGGCGTGCTCCCACATGTCGAGCATCAGCAGCGGGATGGTGCCCACGGGCACGTTGCCCTGCTGGTCGTAAAGCTGCTCGATGACGATGTTCTTGCCCAGCGGCTCGTAGGCGAGGACGGCCCACCCGGAGCCCTGCAGCGAGGTGGCCGCTGCAGTGAAGTGCGCGCGGAACGCGTCGAAGGAGCCGAACGCGTCGTCGAGGGCCGCGGCGAGCTCGCCCTCGGGCTTGTCGCCTCCCTCGGGGGACATGTTCTTCCAGAAGATGCTGTGGTTGATGACGCCGCCGACGTGGAACGCGAGGTCCTTGGAGAGCTTCGGGATGGTGCCGAACGCGCCCTTCTCGCGGGCCTCGGCGAGCTGCGCGAGGGCGTCGTTGGCGCCCTTGACGTAGGTGGCCTGGTGCTTGGAGTGGTGCAGTTCCATGATCCGCCCGGAGATGTGCGGTTCCAGGGCGGCGTAGTCGTAGTCAAGATCCGGCAGTACGTATTCGCTCACGTAGTCCTCCATGTAGTGATCTCGGTACCCGCACGATCGGCGGACCCGCAGGGAGTCCGGATGGCAGGCATCCCGCTGATCAGAAGCGGGCTTGCTGTTCCATCCTATGCACTCGGCTCATTCGTCGAGCATGTCCGCGGTCACATTCGCATCGGTGCCCGGGATCCCGATGTCCGACGCCCTCTTGTCCGCCATCGCGAGCAGCCGCCGGATCCGCCCGGCGATCGCGTCCTTGGTCATCGGGGGATCCGCGAGCCGACCGAGTTCGTCGAGGCTCGCCTGCTTGTGGGCGACGCGCAGCTCGCCCGCATAGCGCAGGTGGTCGGGGACGTTCTCCCCGAGGATCTCGAGGGCGCGTTCCACGCGGGCACCGGCGGCGACGGCGGCCTGGGCCGAGCGGCGCAGGTTCGCGTCGTCGAAATTCGCGAGGCGGTTGGCGGTCGCGCGGACCTCCTTGCGCATGCGGCGCTCCTCCCACACCATCAGGGCGTCGTGGGCCCCCATGCGGGTCAGGAGGGCGGCGATGGTGTCGCCATCGCGGATCACCACGCGGTCGACGCCGCGTACCTCGCGGGCCTTCGCCGCGATGTCGAGCCGGCGGGCCGCCCCGACGAGGGCGAGGGCCGATTCCGGCCCCGGGCACGTGACCTCGAGGGACGAGGACCGGCCGGGTTCGGTGAGGGAGCCGTGGGCGAGGAACGCTCCACGCCACACCGCTTCGGCGTCCGCCGTCGAGCCGTTGACGACGGCGGACGGCAGGCCGCGGACGGGCCGTCCACGGCTGTCGAGCAGCCCGGTCTGGCGGGCGAGGGACTCGCCGTCACGGACGACGCGCACCACGTAGCGGTTGCCGCGCTTGAGGCCGCCTCCCGTCACCACGATGATGTCGCTGTTGTGGCCGTACACCTCGGCGATGGCCGCCCGCAGCCGGCGGGCCGTGGACGCGAGATCCACTTCGGCCTCGATGACGATCCGGCCGGAGATGATGTGGAGGCCGCCGGCGAACCTGAGCAGTGCGGACACCTCGGCCTTGCGCACGGAGGACTTCTTGACGTCGAGGTGCGAGAGCTCCTCCTTGACGTCGGCGGTCAGTGCCACAGATACACTCCTAGATCTCCGCGAACATGTCGTTGTAGGACGTCGCCAGGCGCAGCGGATCATGCACGGGGTTGCCGGTCGAAACTCCCACTCTACCGAAGACGGCGCGCCCGCCCATCCCGGCGACGGCGCTCTCGAACTCCGTCCGGTCCGCCACGACCGAGGGGTCGACGAGGACGACGTCGACCTTGAGGTCGGGCGCGTACCGCGAGATCACATTGAGGTGGTCGATGGCGCTCATGCCCAGGGTCTCCCGGGTGTCGTTGCTCAGGTTCATGGTGAGGCACCGGCGGGCGGAGGTGCGGCACAGCGCGTCGCGCAGCTCCGGCAGGAGCAGGTGCGGCAGCACGGAGGTGTACCAGGATCCGGGCCCGAGGATCACCCAGTCGGCCGCCTCGACGGCCTCCAGGGCGTCGTTGCAGGCCGGGGCGTCGCCGGGGACCAGCCGCACGTTGCTCACATTGCCGGTGTCCGCGGCGACCGCGAGCTTCGCCTGCCCCGACACCGTGGTCGAGCGCAGCGACCCGCCGGCCTCGCTCAGCACGTCGCCCTCGATGGTCAGGGGCACGCTCGCCATGGGCAGCACCCGGCCGCGCGCGCCCAGCAGCGCTCCGGCCCACTGCAGGCCGGCGACCGGGTCGCCGAGCAGCTCCCACAGCGTGACGATCAGGAGGTTCCCCATCGCGTGGTCGTGGAGGGATCCCTCCTCACCGTTCCGGGAGGAGAAGCGGTGCTGCATGACGTCGCGCCAGGTGCGCCCCCAGTCCGTGTCGTCGCACAGGGCCGCCAGCGCCATCCGGAGGTCCCCCGGCGGCAGCACCCCGAGTTCCCGCCGAAGCCGCCCGGAGGATCCGCCGTCGTCGGCGACCGTCACGATCGCGGTCAGTTCCTGCGTCAGGAGGCGCAGCGCCGACAGGGACGCCGAGAGCCCGTGGCCGCCGCCGAGGGCGACGACGGTGGGGCCCGCGCCCTGGCCGTCCCCGGAGCGGCGTGCCGGCGGGACGAGGGGCAGCGATCCGGACATCATCGCGGCTACTCGCGTCCGAGGTCGCGGTGGTGGGCCGAGACCTGGACGCCGGGCAGCTGCGCGAGCCGCTTCGCCATCTCCTCCGTCACGGCCACCGAGCGATGCTTCCCGCCGGTGCAGCCGACGGCGATGGTCGCGTAGTGCTTGTTCTCGCGGCGATACCCGTCGAGGACGGGCACCAGGGCGTCCACGTACTTGTCGATGAAGTCCGCTGCGCCCTGCGCGCCGAGGACGTACTCGCGCACCGGTGTGTCGAGCCCGGTCTGGGGCCGGAGAGCGGGCACCCAGTGAGGATTCGGGATGAAGCGGACGTCGGCCACGTAGTTCGCGTCCACCGGGAGCCCGTACTTGAAGCCGAAGCTCATGACGTTGAGGCGCAGGACGATGGGGCCCGAGTCGGAGAACAGCTCCGTGACCGTGGTCGCGAGGGCGTGCACGTTCAGCTTGGTCGTGTCGATCACGACGTCGGAGGACTGCTTGAGCTCCTTCAGCACCTCGCGTTCGGCGGCGATGCCATCCAGGATCCGCCCGTCGGCCTGCAGCGGGTGCGGCCGACGGCCCTGCTCGAAGCGCCGCACGAGGACGTCGTCGTCGGCGTCCAGGAACAGGACACGGTGGTGGACGCCCGCGGCCCGGAGGGCGTCCAGGGACGCCTTGATGTCGTCGAAGAGCTCCTTGCCGCGCACGTCGACGACGACGGCCAGCTTCGGGATGGACTGCGGCGTGCGGGCCACGAGCTCCGTCAGCGTGGTGAGCATCTGGGGCGGGAGGTTCTCGACGACGTACCAGCCGTGGTCCTCGAGCGCGTTCGCGGCGGTGCTGCGGCCGGCGCCGGACATGCCGGTCACCACCAGCAGCTCGGACTCGGTGGGTTTGACCGGCGTCAGGCTCGTGGCCTCAGTCATCGTGGTGGGTCCGTTCCGGCTCGACGGGCTTCCCGGTGGTCCGGCGTTCCCTGGGGTGTGCATTCGGTGCATTCGGTGCATTCCCGGCGGCACGACCGGCCGCCGTGCCTCAGCCTAGCTAATCTTCGATGATCTCGCCCGTGGTCATGTTCACGGCCGGCGCTGCGGCCTCGTCGGCCGCGAGCGACGCGCGGATCGTCCGGGCGAGGGCGGGGCCCACCCCCGGGACCCCGACGAGTTCCTCGACGCTTGCGGCGCGGATCTTCTTGACGGACCCGAAGTGCTTGAGCAGGGCCTTGCGCTTGGCCGGTCCCAGCCCGGCGACCTCGTCGAGGGCTGACGCCGTCATGGACTTCCCTCGTTTCTGGCGGTGGAACGTGATCGCGAACCGGTGCGCCTCGTCGCGGATGCGCTGCAGGAGGAAGAGCCCCTCCGACGCGCGCGGCAGGATGACCGGGAATTCGCTGTCCGGGACCCAGACCTCCTCGAGCCGCTTCGCGAGCCCGACCACGAAGACGTCGTCGATGCCCAGGTCCTGCAGCGCGCGGGCGGCTGCCGCCACCTGGGGCGGTCCGCCGTCGACGACGACGAGGTTCGGCGGGTAGGCGAAGCGGTTGCGTGTGATCGCCGTCGTCGTGTCCCTTATGGGCGTGCCCGTCTCGTCGACGTCGGGGTGTTCGAGCACCGACGCGTCGTCGTCCACGGGGTCGACGTCCGGATCCGGGGCGGCGGCGTCCCGCGGAGCACCGTCCTTCCCCGCCAGGTAGTTGCGGAAGCGGCGGTGGATGACGTCGTACATGGAGGCGGTGTCGTCCCGTGCGGCGTCACCGGTGATGGAGAACTTGCGGTACTCGGACTTCCGGGGCAGGCCGTCCTCGACGACCACCATCGACGCCACCACGTTGGTGCCCTGGACGTGCGAGATGTCGAAGCACTCGATGCGCATCAGGGGCTGCGGCAGATCGAGCGCCTCCTGAAGCTCCTGCAGCGCGGCGGAGCGCGTGGTGATGTCCCCGGCCCGGCGGCTCTTGTGGAGGCGCAGGGCGTCGGCGGCGTTCTGCTCCACGGTGCCCATGAGCGTTGCCTTGTCACCGCGCTGCGGCACCCTCACCTCCACCCGGGACCCGCGCAGGCCCCGCAGCCACTCGAGCATCTGCTCCCCGTTGCTGGGCAGGACCGGGACGAGGACCTCACGGGGGATCTGCTCGCTGCTGCTGCTGCCCTCGCCGTACACCTGCTGCAGCAGGTGCTCCACGAGGTCCGCGGTGTCCATGTCCTCGACCTTCTCCACGACCCACCCGCGCTGGCCCCGGATGCGGCCGCCCCGGACGTGGAAGACCTGGGCCGCCGCCTCCAGGTCGTCCTCCTTGAGGGCGAAGATGTCGGCGTCGGTCTCCTCGCTGAGGACGACGGTGTTGCGTTCGAAGACCCGGCGGAGGGCGGCGATGTCGTCGCGCAGGCGGGCCGCGGACTCGTAGTCCAGCTCGGCGACCGCCGCGGCCATCTGCCGCTCGAGGCCGGCGATGAACTTCTTCGCCTCCCCGGACATGAACTCGCAGAACTGGCCGGCGAGGGCCTTGTGGTCCTCGGGGCTGATGCGTCCCACGCACGGCGCGGAGCATTTGTCGATGTACCCGAGGAGGCAGGGCCGCCCGGTGCGTTCGGCCCGCTTGAACACGCCGGTGCTGCAGGTGCGGACCGGGAAGACGCGCAGCATGGTGTCCACGGTCTCGCGGATGGCCTTCGCCGGGTAGAAGGGCCCGAAGTACCGCGTGTCCTTCTTCTTGTCCCCGCGCAGGACCTGCACGCGCGGGTACTTCTCCCCCATGGTCACCGCCAGGTAGGGGTAGGACTTGTCATCGCGGAACATCACGTTGAACCGCGGGTTGAATTCCTTGATCCACGTGTACTCGAGCTGCAGCGCCTCGAGCTCACTCCCGACGACGGTCCACTCGACGCTCGCCGCGGTGAAGACCATGCTGCGCGTCTTTGCCAGCAGGCCCTGCGGGCTCGCGAAGTAGGAGTTCAGGCGCGAGCGGAGGTTCTTGGCCTTGCCCACGTAGATGACCCGGCCGTGCTCGTCGCGGAAGCGGTACACGCCCGGATCCACGGGGATCTCGCCGGTCTTCGGACGGTAGGTTACTGGGTTCGCCACGTCCTTCATCCTATGGCCGTGCGGTGACACGGCCTCGCCCGCGGCCCGGCTTTCCGCTGACGGCTGCACGGGGGCTGCACCGCTGACGGATGGGTTGGTGGCCGGCTACTCCGTCGGGGGACTCTGGTTGTAGGAGGGCACGCGCTCCTGGCCGGTGAGGGCGGCGATACCGTCCATGATGGCGTCCGTAGTGCTCCGGCGGGCGGGCAGCGCGTGCCCCGGTCCGGTCTTCTCGAAGACGAGCGGCTCTCCGATCCGCAGCGTGAAGTGCTGGGGCCTGATGCCCTTCCCGCCGGCCGGCTGCAGCGCGTCGGTGCCGATCAGGCCGACGGGCAGCACGGGCGCTCCGGTGGTCAGGGCGAGCCAGCCGACGCCGGTCCTCCCCCGGTAGAGCCGCCCGTCGCGCGAGCGGGTCCCCTCCGGGTAGATGCCGACGCCGTCGCCCTGCTCGAGGAGGTCGAGGAGGGTCCGGAGGGCCTGCACACTGGCGGCCTGCTGGCCGCGTTCCACGGGGATGGACCCCACGCCCTCGAAGAACCCCTTCATGAGGGCACCCTTCACGCCGGTCCCGGTGAAGTACTCGGCCTTCGCGAAGAACGCGACCGGTCGGGGCATGAGGGCCTGCACCAGCACGCTGTCGAGGAAGGACAGGTGGTTCGGGGCCACGATGAACGGGCCGTCCACGGGCACGTTGCCGAGCCCTTCGACGGTGGGGCGGCACAGGCCCGCGATGAGCCCGCGCGTGGTGCTGCGGGTCAGGTCATAGATGCCCACGCAGCACCTCCAGGAGCTCGCCGGCGGACCCGACGACGGCGGTGGCGCCCGCCGCCTCGAGCTCGCCGGGCGCCGCGAAGCCCCAGGCGACGCCGATGCACGCCAGACCGTTCGCGGCCGCGCCCTCCACGTCGTGGTGCCGGTCACCGACCATGACGGCGCGTCCCGCGGGGGCGGCGACGTACCCGTGGTGCTCGAGCGCTGCGCGGATGATGGGCGTCTTGCCGTTCGCGGTCGCCGTCTCGTCGCGCGGCGAGCCGTGGACGGAGGAGAAGAGGTGCCGGAGCCCCTGCGCGGCGAGGAGTTCCTCGGCGAGCCACTCGGGCTTCTGGGTGGCGACGGCGACGGTCGCGCCGCCGTCGAGCAGTGCCTGCACGCAGCGGGCGATGCCCGGGTAGGGGCGGCTCGCGGACAGGCCGGTAGCCACATAGCCGGCGCGGTAGGTGGCGACGACGTCGGGGACCCGCGCGGCGGGGACACCGGCCGTCGCGGTCAGGGAATGGGCGAGGGACGGCCCGATCATCGCCTGGAGTACGCCGGCGGGCGGGACGGGGAACCCGTGGTGCTCCAGGGCGGCACCGATGCCTCCCGTGATCGTCCCTGCCGGGTCGACGAGCGTTCCGTCGAGGTCGAACAGGATCAGCGCACGCGTATTTGCCACCGGCCAAGTTTGCCACGGAACCGGGAGGGCAGGAGTCATCGGTGCCCTCCCGGGTCCGCCGGCGCCGCAGGAGGTTACCCGGCGGCCTTGGCGAGGATCTCCTTCAGGAAGGTGCCCGTGTAGCTGCGCTCGTTCTTCGAGACCTGCTCCGGCGTACCGGTCGCGATGATCTGGCCGCCGCCGGAACCGCCGTCGGGCCCGAGGTCGATCACCCAGTCCGCGCTCTTGATGACGTCGAGGTTGTGCTCGATCGTGATGACGGTGTTGCCCTTGTCCACGAGGCCCTGCAGCACCACCAGGAGCTTGCGGATGTCCTCGAAGTGCAGGCCCGTGGTCGGCTCGTCGAGCACGTAGATGCTGCGACCGTTCGATCGCTTCTGCAGTTCGCTCGCGAGCTTCACGCGCTGGGCCTCGCCGCCGGAGAGCGTGGTGGCGGGCTGCCCGAGCCGGACGTAGCCGAGGCCCACCTCCACGAGGGTGTTGAGATGCCGGGCGATCGGGCTGAACGCCGCGAAGAACTCGGCCCCCTCCTCGATCGGCATGTCCAGGACGTCGGCGATGGTCTTGCCCTTGTAATGGACCTCGAGCGTCTCGCGGTTGTACCGCGCACCGTGGCACACCTCGCAGGGCACGTAGACGTCGGGCAGGAAGTTCATCTCGATCTTGAGGGTGCCGTCGCCGGAGCACGCCTCGCAGCGGCCGCCCTTGACGTTGAAGGAGAACCGGCCGGGCAGGTATCCGCGGACCTTCGCCTCGGTCGTCTCGGCGAAGAGCTTTCGGATGTTGTCGAAGACGCCCGTGTAGGTGGCGGGGTTCGAGCGCGGGGTGCGGCCGATGGGGCTCTGGTCCACGTGGATGACCTTGTCGAGGTGCTCCAGCCCGTCGATCCGCTTGTGCCGCCCGGCCACCTGCTTGGCGCCGTTGAGCTTGTTGGCGAGCACCTTGTAGAGGATGTCGTTGACGAGCGTGGACTTGCCCGAGCCGCTGACCCCGGTGACGGCGGTGAGCACACCGAGCGGGATGGTGGCGTCGACGTTCGTGAGGTTGTGCTCGCGCGCGCCGACCACCTTCAGCTGCCGCGACCGGTCGATCTTGCGGCGCTTCGCGGGGATCTCGATCTTCCGGCGCCCCGAGAGGTAGTCGCCGGTCAGCGATCGCTCGTTGGTCAGCAGGTCCTCGAGGAGGCCGGAGTGCACCACCTCGCCACCGTGCTCGCCCGCGCCCGGGCCGATGTCCACGATCCAGTCGGCCTCGGCGATGGTGTCCTCGTCGTGCTCGACGACGATGAGCGTGTTGCCCAGGTTCCGCAGGCGCGTCAGGGTCTCGATCAGGCGGCGGTTGTCCCGCTGGTGCAGGCCGATGGACGGCTCGTCGAGGACGTAGAGCACGCCGACGAGGCCGGAGCCGATCTGCGTGGCGAGCCGGATGCGCTGCGCCTCGCCGCCGGACAGGGTGCCCGAGGCGCGTTCGAGGTTGAGGTATTCGAGGCCGACGTCGAGGAGGAAGGTCAGGCGCGCCTGGATCTCCTTGAGCACCTGGTTGGCAATCTGCGCCTCGCGGCCGGTCAGGACGAGGTTGTCCAGGAAGTCCGCGCAGTCGCGCATCGGCATCGCGGAGACCTCGGCGATGTTCCTGCCGTTGATCAGCACCGAGAGCGAGGCCGGGTTCAGTCGCGCGCCGCCGCACGTGGGGCACGGGATCTCCCGCATGTACTCCTCGTACCGGTCCCTGGCGTGATCCGACTCCGTCTCCAGGTGCTTGCGATGGATGTACTGGATGGCCCCCTCGAAGCCCGTGCTGTACTTCCGTTCCCGCCCGAACCGGTTCTTGTACTGCACCACCACCTTGTGGTCCTTGCCGTACAGCGCGGCCTCGCGGGCGCGGTCCGGCAGCTTGCGCCAGGGCGTCCTGACGTCGAAGTTCAGCTCGGAGGCGAGGCCCTCGAGGAGCCGCGTCCAGTACTCGAGGGTCGCCGTCCCGAGCGACCACGGCGCGATCGCGCCCTCGGCGAGGCTGAGGTCGGGGTTGGGCACGACGAGCTCCTCGTCGACCTCGAGCTTGGTGCCGATGCCCGTGCAGGCGGGGCAGGCACCGAACGGGTTGTTGAACGAGAAGGACCGCGGTTCGACCTCGTCGATGGCGAGCGGGTGCTCGTTGGGGCAGGCCAGGTGCTCGGAGTAGGCGTGCAGGCGTTTGGCGTCGTCCTCGGGGAGGTCGACGAATTCGGCGAGGACGCGGCCCTCGGCGAGCTTGAGGGCCGTCTCCACGGAGTCCGTGAGGCGCTGCCGGATGCCGTCCTTGACCACGAGGCGGTCGATGATGACCTCGATGGTGTGCTTGTACTGCTTGCCCAGCTTGGGCGGGTCGCTCAGCTGGATGAGTTTGCCGTCCACCCTGGCCCGGGAGTAGCCCTTGGCCGTGAGCTCCTGGAAGAGGTCGACGAACTCCCCCTTGCGGGCGCGGACCACGGGGGCGAGGACCTGGAAGCGTGTGCCTTCCTCGAGTTCGAGAAGCTGGTCCACGATCTGCTGGGGGGTCTGCTTGGCGACCGGCTCGCCGCAGACGGGGCAGTGCGGGCGTCCCACGCGTGCCCACAGCAGGCGCATGTAGTCGTAGATCTCGGTGATCGTGCCCACGGTGGAACGGGGATTCTTGCTGGTGGACTTCTGGTCGATCGAGACCGCGGGCGAGAGGCCTTCGATGAAGTCGACGTCGGGCTTGTCCACCTGGCCGAGGAACTGCCGGGCGTAGGCGGACAGCGACTCGACGTAGCGGCGCTGTCCCTCCGCGAAGATGGTGTCGAACGCGAGCGAGGACTTACCCGACCCGGAGAGGCCGGTGAAGACGATCATGGCGTCGCGCGGGAGGTCGAGGTCGACGTTCCGCAGGTTGTGCTCGCGTGCACCCTTGACGATCAGCCGGGACAGGTCCTGGGGAGCGGGCTCCGGGTTGTGGGCGTGCTGCTCGAGAGAATTTGCTATAGACACCAGACAACTGTAGGAGAAAAGCCGTTCGAAAGCATATTCGAATAGTTCCGGATCCGCGCTGGTGTTGAGGCCCCGACCGTGCCGTTCACGCTCGGCGCAATGCCGCCTTCAGCATGGCCACTGCTTCGGCCTCCGGTACCCCTGCGGAGTGGACGACGGCGGCGAACGCCTCGGCGGCGTCGGCCACGCGTCGGCGGGCGTCGTCGCCGCCGGCGGCGACGACGGTCCCGGCCCTGCCTCTGGTCTCGACGACGCCGGCCTGCTCCAGCTCGCGGTAGGCGCGGGCCACCGTGTTGGCGGCGATCCCGAGGTGGGTGGCGAGACCGCGCACGGGTGGCAGGCGCGTGCCGACGGGAGCCTTGCCCGCGTTGGCGGCGGCGAGGACGGTCTGCTTGATCTGCTCGAACGGCGGCACGGAGCTCTTCTCGTCCAGCCTGAGCCACCGGGGGATGCCCTGCTCCATGCCCTGTCCCTTCCGTCCCTCATCCGCAGGCCCTGGCCGGGCCGTCCTCCTGGAACCCTACCGCCGCCCCGGCCGCCAGGCGGAGCCGCTCCCCCGGCCCCGCTGCACGGTGCGCGTCCGGGGCGGGGTGTCCTGCCTACACTGTGCTCATGACCGAGCCCCTGCACGACCTCAGCGAAGTGACGATCCGCAGCATCTCCGTGTCGGAGATGGACAACAACGTGTACCTGCTCACGTCGAAGTCCAGCGGCGCGCAGGTGCTGATCGATGCCGCCGACGACGCCCCGGCGATCCTCGCGGTCCTCGCGGACGCGCAGGAGGACACTGACGCCGAGGCGCGCGTGGCGCTGATCGTCTCCACGCACTCGCACTGGGACCACGTGCGGGCCCTCGCCGAGGTGAAGGAGTCGACGATGGCCCGCACCGCGGCCGGGGCGGACGACGTCGCCGACATCGACGTGACGACGGACGTCCCGCTGCAGCACCACGACGTCGGCTCGTTCGAGGGCTTCGAGCTCGAGGCGATCCACCTGCGCGGCCACACGCCCGGCTCCGTCGCGCTCCTGTACCGGGACCCCCACGGACCCGCACACCTGTTCACGGGCGACTCGCTCTTCCCGGGCGGCCTCGGCAATACCCAGGGCGATCCCGACCGCTTCGCGTCCCTGTACGAGGACGTCGTCACGCGGGTCTTCGATTACCTGCCGGACGACACCGTGGTGCATCCGGGCCATGGCAGGGGCACCACGCTCGGGGCGGAGCGGGGCTCGCTGGCGGAGTGGAAGCAGCGCGGCTGGTAGCAGGCGCCCTGCGTCCCGCTCCGCCTGGCCGTCAGGCCGTCCGGTGCCCGACGGCGAAGATGCGGCGGAAGCCGAACACCGTCCCGTGCTCCCCGGCCGGGTACGCCCGGCGCAGCAGTGCGCCGTAGCCGGCCTCGAACTCCTCGGCCTCGTCCGCGGACAGCGCGTCGAGGACCGGCCGCAGGCCCGTGCCGCGTACCCACCCGAGCACGGCGTCCTCCCCCGGCAGCACCTGCTCGTACGTCGTCTCCCAGACGTCCGCCTCCAGCCCCGCGGACAAGAGGATCCCGAGGTAGTCGGAGGGTTCGCCGACGGCGTCGTCGTGGCGCAGGACGCCGTCGAGCCGGGACGCCCAGCGCGGGCTCGCCGCGTGGTCGCGCATGAGCGCGTGCGACGGCGCCGAGAAGTTCCCGGGCACCTGCATCGCGAGCCAGCCCCCCGCCGGGAGCGCCCGGGACCAGCGCTCGAGCAGACCCGCATGACCGGGCACCCACTGGAGTGCGGCATTGGTGACGATCACGTCGTCGTCGCCCGCCGTGTACTCATTCAGGTCGCGGACCTCGAACCGCAGGTTCGGGAGCGCGGGGCGCTGCCGCGCGGCGTCGATCATCTCGGCACTGGAGTCCAGGCCGACCACCTGCGCGTCGGGCCAGCGGTGGGCGAGCGTCTCCGTCAGGTCGCCCGGGCCGCACCCGAGATCGACGACGGTCCGGGGAGCGTCGTGCCCCACCCGCGCGAGGAGGTCGAAGAACGGCCGCCCGCGATGCCCCGCATGGCGGGCGTAGAGTCCAGGGTCCCAGCGCATGGTCCACCCTAACCTCCGCCGAACCGTGCACCGGTAGGCTGAACGGATCATGACAATCCAAGAGCACCTCCCCCGGCACGACGACGGCCGACTCACCGCGGACGCGGTCTACGAGGCCTTCACCGGATGGGCGGCGGGGCGCGGCCTGACCCTCTACCCGGCGCAGGACGAGGCCGCGATGGAGCTCGTCTCGGGCAACAACGTCATACTGGCCACGCCCACCGGGTCGGGGAAGTCCCTCGTGGCGATCGCCGCCCATCTGAAGTCCTTCGCGGAGGGCCGCACCAGCTACTACACGGCCCCGATCAAGGCCCTCGTGTCGGAGAAGTTCTTCGCCCTCTGCGACATCTTCGGCCCGGAGAACGTCGGCATGATCACCGGTGACTCGGGCGTGAACCAGGACGCGCCGATCATCTGCTGCACCGCCGAGATCCTCGCCAACATGGCACTGCGGGAGGGCGCCGAAGCCGACGTCGACACCGTGGTCATGGACGAGTTCCACTTCTACTCGGACCCGCAGCGCGGCTGGGCGTGGCAGGTGCCGCTGCTCGAGCTGCCGCAGGCCCAGTTCCTGCTGATGTCCGCGACCCTCGGCGACGTCACGCGTTTCGAGAAGGACCTCACGGACCGGACCGGTCGGGCGACGGCCACCGTCACGTCCGTGGAGCGGCCCATCCCGCTCCACTACTACTACGTCGAGACGCCCATCCAGGAATCCCTCGAGGAGCTGCTGTCCACGCGGCAGGCCCCCGTCTACGTGGTGCATTTCAGCCAGGCCGAGGCGATCGAACGCGCGCAGAACCTCATGAGCGTCAACGTCTGCACGCGCGAGGAGAAGGACCGCATCGCCGAGCTGATCGCGACGTTCCGTTTCTCCGCCGGCTTCGGCAAGACCCTCAACCGGCTGGTGCGCCACGGCATCGGCGTCCACCACGCCGGGATGCTGCCCAAGTACCGGCGCCTCGTCGAGCAGCTCGCCCAGGCCGGCCTGCTCAAGGTCATCTGCGGCACCGACACCCTCGGCGTGGGCATCAACGTGCCCATCCGCACGGTGCTCCTGACCGCCCTCAGCAAGTACGACGGCGTCCGCACGCGCCTGCTCAACGCGCGGGAGTTCCACCAGATCTCCGGTCGTGCCGGCCGCGCGGGCTACGACACCGCGGGCACCGTCGTCGTTCAGGCCCCCGAGCACGTCGTGGAGAACGCCAAGGCGATGGCGAAGGCAGTGTCCAAGTTCGGCGATGACCAGAAGAAGCTGCGCCAGGTGGTGCGGAAGAAGCCCCAGCAGGGTTTCGTCTCCTGGGGGAAGCCCACCTACGAGCGGCTCGTGGAAAGCATCCCGGACCCCCTGACGTCGTCGTTCGCCGTCAGCCACTCCATGCTCCTGAACCTCCTCGAACGGCCCGGCGACCCCTTCACGGCTGCGAAGCGGCTCCTGACGGAGAACCACGAGACGCGGGCTTCCCAGCTCAGGCTCATGCGCCGCGCCATCGGGATCTACCGCGAACTCGTCACGGCCGGCATCGTGGAGAAACTCCCCGAACCCGAGCCGGACGGCCGCCGGGTGCGCCTCAAGGTGCACCTGCAAGCCAACTTCGCCCTCAACCAGCCGCTCTCGCCGTTCGCGATGGCGAGCCTGGAGCTGCTCGACCCGGAGGCGCCGGGCTACGCGCTCGACGTCGTCTCGGTCATCGAAGCCACGCTCGAGAAACCCCGTCAGGTCCTCAATGCGCAGGAGAAGAAGGCCCGCGGGGAGGCCGTGGCCGCCATGAAGGCCGAGGGCGTCGACTACGACGCCCGGATGGCCCGCCTCGAGGAGGTCAGCTACCCGAAGCCCCTCGAGGAACTGCTGCAGCAGGCCTTCGACGTCTATCGTGCGTCGGCGCCGTGGCTCGGCGACTTCGAGCTGGCCCCGAAGTCCGTGGTGCGGGACATGTACGAGCGGGCCATGAGCTTCGGCGAGTACGTCGCGTTCTACTCCCTGACCCGGTCCGAGGGGATCCTCCTGCGCTACCTCGCCGACTGCTACAAGGCGCTGCGCCACACGGTGCCCGTCGAGGCGCTGCGCGAGGACCTCAGCGACATCCTCGAGTGGCTCGGCGAACTGGTCCGCCAGGTGGACAGCAGCCTGCTCGACGAGTGGACGCAGCTGGCCGCGGGCCTCACGCCGGTCGCCGCGACGGAGGCCGTCGACCTCCCGGACGAGCCGCCGTCCGTCACCTCCAACGAGCGCGCCTTCCGCGTCATGGTGCGCAACGAGATGTTCCAGCGGGTCAAGCTCTTCGCCGACGAGCAGGACGCGGCCCTCGGGACGCTCGACGCGGACTCCGGCTGGACCGCCGAGCGTTGGGCGGAGGCCCTGGACGGCTACTTCGGTGACTACGAGGACATCGACGACGGCCCCGACGCACGCGGCCCGAACCTCCTGCTCATCACGAAGACACCCACGGCGTGGAAGGTGCGGCAGATCCTGAAGGACCCCGAGGGCAACAACGACTGGGGCATCAACGCGGAGATCGACCTCGCGGCATCCGACGAGGCCGGCAGCCCCGTGGTGAGGATCCTCGGCGTCGGAGGCCCGGAGGCCGCCTGACGCGACCTCGCGACCCGACCCGGCACGACCGCCTCCGGCCCGCCGGCTTGGCTAGGGTGGAGGCATGACTAGCATTCGGGAAGCACGGCCGGCGGACGTTCCGGTCATCCTCCAGCTCATCCACGACCTGGCCCTCTACGAGAGGGAACCGGACGCCGTCCGGAACACCGCCGCGTCGCTCGACGCCGCCCTGTTCGGCGAGCACCCCACCATCTACGCCCACGTGGCGGAGGACCGGGGCGAGATCCAGGGCTTCGCCCTCTGGTTCCTCAACTACTCCACCTGGGAGGGTGTCAACGGCATCTACCTCGAGGACCTCTACGTACGGCCGGAGGCGCGCGGAGCCGGACACGGGAAGGCGCTCCTGGCGAACCTCGCCCGGATCGCCACCGAGCGCGGCTACGCCCGCGTGGAATGGTCGGTGCTCAACTGGAACGAACCGTCCATCCGCTTCTACGAGAGCCTCGGAGCGGCGGCACAGTCCGACTGGAGCACGTTCCGGCTGACGGGCGACGCGCTCGCCGACGTCGCCGCCCTGTGAGCATGCCCGCCGCCGCGCGGGACGCCGCCGATCCTGCCGTGGAGCACACCGTGGAGCACACCGTCGACCCGACCGCCGTCATGCGCGGAGTGCGCGCCACGGGCCACGTGTTCCGGGTCCCGCTCGACCACGCGGACCCGGACTCCCCGCGCATCGAGGTGTTCGCCCGCGAGTACTCGTCCACCGATCACGCCGACGACGCCGTGGCGCGGCTTCCCTGGCTCCTGTTCCTGCAGGGCGGACCGGGCGGCCGGGGCGTGCGCATCACCCAGCTCTCGGGCTGGATGAAGGCCGCGGCCCGGGGCTTCCGGATCCTCATGCTGGACCAGCGCGGCACGGGTCTCTCGACGCCGGCGGACGCCGCGACACTAGACGCCCTGCGCACGCCGAAGGAGCAGGCCGACTATCTCGCGCATTTCCGTGCCGACTCGATCGTCGCCGACGCCGAACTCATCCGCCACCGGCTGGGCAGCGGTCCCTGGACGGTCCTCGGGCAGAGCTACGGCGGGTTCTGCACCCTCACCTACCTCTCCCGAGCGCCGGAGGGCATCGAGCGGGCGCTGATCACGGGCGGCCTCGCCCCCCTGGCGGGTTCGCCCGATCAGGTGTTCCGGGCGACGTTCGCGCGCGTCGGGGCACGCAACGCCGAGTACTTCGGGTGGTACCCGGAGGATCGTGACCGCGTCACCCGGATCGCCCGCCACCTGGACCGGGTGGAGGAGTTCCTGCCGAGCGGTGAGCGGCTGACGGTACGGCGGTTCCAGATGGTCGGCTCCTTCCTTGGCGGCAACACGCGCGTCCATGCCCTCCACTATCTTCTGGAGGACGCGTTCACGACGACGGCGGACGGTCCCCGTCTCTCGGCGTCGTTCCTCGAGCAGGTCCACGCCGTCGTGAGCCGGGCCTCGCAGCCGCTGTACGCGGTGCTGCACGAGTCGATCTACTGCCAGGGGCTCGCCTCGTCGTGGTCGGCGGCCCGTGTCCTCGAGGAATACCCGCAGTTCAGGGACGACGCCGGCGAGATCCTCCTCACCGGGGAGATGGTCTATCCCTGGTACTTCGAGGAGGACCCGGCCCTCCGCCCGCTGCAGGCCGTCGCCGACATCCTCGCCGAGAAGGCGGACTGGGGGCCGCTGTACGACGCGGATGTCCTCGCGACCAACATCGTGCCGGCTGCGGCCGCAGTGTACCGCCACGACATCTACGTGGACAGGGACCTGTCGTTGGCGACGGCGGCGTCCGTGCGGAACCTGCAGGTGTGGGAGACGGACGAGTTCCACCACGACGGCATCGCCGACGACGGCGAGGCGATCTTCGAGCGGCTGCTGGAGATGACGCGGAGGTAGCAGCGACCACCGCAGCCCGCGCTCGGGACGCACGGGTCGGGGCCGTTCCACCCATCCGGAACTCACCGGGTGGGCTGGTGATCCGGGTGGCGACCGGTGCGGACCTGGAGGTGCCCGCCACGAGCGGATGCTCCGACGATGTGGATGCAGTCGCGCTCGAGCCCCCGCCAGGGGTGTGCCGTGATGTCTGCCCCTCCGAGCCGGCACGCGAGGCGAGCCAGGGCGGTCATGCCGGGGATCCGGCTTGCCGGTTCCTGCATGTCCACCACGCAGAGGGAACCCGAAGGTGCGGTGAGCCCCTTCATGGTGTCCCATGCCGCCTCCCACGGGGTCATGAGCGACAGTGCGTAGGTCCCCAGGGTGGCGTCGGAGAGCGCCTTTCCTCCCTGTGAGGTGATGGAGGCACTGAGGGAGGCGGCCGAGGAGACGGTCGCGTCGGCCTGGATGAGGATGATGTTGGTCCATCCGCGTCGGTCCGCTTTCCGTCGGGCCTGGGCAAGCATGTGGGCGCTGCGGTCGATACCGATGATGGTTCCGGTGGGACCTATCCGTTCTTTCAGGTGCGCGAAGTTCAGTCCCGTGCCGCACGCGATATCCAGGACCTGATGACCCGGCTCGAGTTCCAGGGAACGGATCCCGAGGAGACGCCCTGCGCGGTACACGGGGATTTCTCCGGACACCAGATCGTAGAACGGGGCGAGGCGACTGTATTCTTCCGCGATCAGAACCACTCCACAGTACGTCGGTGCTGCGAATAGCACGTGAAGCATCAGCTTAGATCCTCGGTGAGCACCACAGAGCACGCCGGGATGAGAGACCGTGTCGAACGAAGGGTTGAGCCGGCAGCATGAGAACCAGCAACGATGTGATCGATCTTCTGGTCGTCGGCGGTGGCACGGCAGGGATTGTCGGAGCGACGACGGCGTCCCGCCTGGGCGCGAGCGTCGTCCTGGTGGAAGGGGACCGCACGGGAGGCGATTGCCTGTGGACGGGATGTGTGCCGTCCAAGACGCTGCTCGCCGCCGCTGCGGGCGCATCCGGCGGTGCGACGACGAGCCCGGCGCGGACCGCCGGATCGGGTTCGGCGGGATCGGATTTCCCGACGGTCAGGAAACGGATCGCGGACGCGATCTCGACGATCGAGCCCGACGATTCACCCGCCGCCCTGAAGGCGGCAGGCGTGACGGTCCGGCACGGTGCTGCCCGTTTCACCGGTCCCGGCCGAGCAGAGATCGACGGCGAGGTCATCCGCTTCCGTCGTGCACTCGTGGCCACCGGGGGTGAGCCCGTCCTTCCCCGGATTCCGGGCCTGGACGCGGTGCCTGTCGTCACCTCCGAGACCGTGTGGGCCCTGACCGAGCTGCCGCGGCGCCTGCTGGTCATCGGTGGCGGGCCGATCGCCTGCGAGTTGGGGCAGGCTTTCGCCCGGCTGGGCGCCGGCGTCGTCATGCTGGTCAGCTCACGGATCCTTCCCAGGGAGGATGCCGACGCCGCGGACATCGTTCGTGCCAGTCTCGCTCGGGACGGCGTGCACATCGTCGAGGGCGTCACGGTGGAGGAGGTGAGCGCGTCCCCTGAGGGCGCTACGGAAGCGGCGAGCCGCGTCCGGATCGGTGACGGCAGGACTTTCCCTGCCGACGCCATCCTTGTAGCAGCGGGACGGAAGCCCCGCACCGAGGGGCTGGGTCTGGAGACCGTCGGAGTGGACCTGGATGAGCAGGGGCACGTACGGGTCGACGCAGCGATGCGGACATCGAGTCCGACGATCTGGGCCGCGGGTGACGTGACCCAGAATCCTGACTTCACGCATCTGGCCGGCGTGCATGCGAGCACGGCCGCGTTCAACGCCGTCCTGGGCGTACGCGGCTCCGTCAGCAGGACGGTGCCACGGGTCACGTTTACGTCGCCCGCGGTCGCGGCCGTGGGCATCACGAGCCCCGAGACGTCGCATCACCGTGTGCGCACGATCGAGCATGCGCACGCGGATCGTGCGATCACCGACGACCAGATCGCCGGCTTCACCCGCTTGATCATCGACAGGCGCGGCAGGATCCTGGGCGGAACCATCGTCGGCCCGAGGGCGGGGGAAACCCTGGGCGAGTTGACTCTCGCCGTCCACCGGAAGCTGACGACGCGCGACCTGGCCGGCGTGACCCACCCGTATCCGACCTACAACGATGCATTGTGGAAGGCCGCGATCGCCGATGCCTACACCACGCTCGACAAGCCCCTGGTTCGCGCTGCCACGTCAGCGCTCGTCCGCCTGACTCGCTGGCGAGGGTCCCGTGCCTCCCGCAGTCAGGCGGCCGGCGCCGCACCCGCCTCCAGGCAGTAGTTCCGTCCGGGAACGACGAAGGACCCCGCACGGCGTGCAGGGTCCTTCGTGTGGTGCGTCCGGGTGCTGCGGCGGAACGGGACCTAGCTGCGGGGCCCCGTGACGTCGGCCTCGTCGGCTGCCTGGGCGAGATCGCCGTCGACCACGGTATCGTCCGTGGACCCGGTGGTGGCGTCATCCGTGGTGCCGCCGGTCCCCGTGACCCTGGATCGGATGAGGCTGGCAACCACTGCGACTACGATGGTGGCAACGATGACGGCCAGCGACACGAAGGTCGGGATCTCGGGTGCCCACTCGATGTGCTCGCCGCCGTTGATGAAGGGCAGTTCGTTGACGTGCATCGCGTGCAGGACGAGCTTGACCCCGATGAAGGCGAGGATCACGGACAGCGCGTGCTTGAGGTAGATGAGGCGCGTCATCAGGCCGCCGAGCAGGAAGTAGAGCTGGCGGAGACCCATGAGCGCGAAGATGTTCGCCGTGAACACGATGAAGGCGCTCTCGGTCAGGCCGAAGATAGCGGGGATGGAATCGACGGCGAACAGGAGGTCGGTCAGCCCGATCGTCACGAAGACGATCAGCATCGGCGTGAAGACCTTCTTGCCGTCGACCACGGTGCGGATCTTGTTGCCGTCGTAGGACTCCGACATCGGCAGGACCGACCGGAGCTTCGCGATGAGCTTGTTGTCGCCGGCCTCCGCCTCGTCCTCACCCGCGTCGGTTGCCTGCTTGTAGGCGGTGTAGAGGAGGAAGGCGCCGAAGATGTAGAAGATCCAGCTGAAGTTCTCGATCACCGCAGCACCGAGGGCGATGAAGATCCCGCGCAGCACCAGGGCGATGATGATGCCCACCATGAGCACCTCCTGCTGGTACTTCCGGGGAACCGAGAAGCGCGCCATGATGATGATGAAGACGAAGAGGTTGTCGATGCTGAGGCTGTATTCGGTGATCCAGCCGGCGACGAACTGGCCGCCGTACTCCGGCCCCGTGAAGTAGAACATCAGGGCCGCGAACACCAGCGCGAGGCCGACATAGAACGCGACCCAGAGTCCCGCTTCCTTCATCGATGGTTCGTGCGGCCGCTTGACCACGAGCAGCAGATCGAACAGCAGGACCAGGCCGAGCACGACGAACGTGCCGACCTCGAACGCTACGGGTAATGCGGGCATGGAGTACCTTCCGGGGGTGCTGTGGATCGCCGTGAGTCTCTCCGCCGCGGCGAAGAGCCGACCCGGCCGCTACGCCCGGCGGGACAACTGTGCCCCGCGTGCTGACGTTCGTAGCGCTTAGGGATACTCCCTCACGTCGGGACCATGCTACCGGCAGGAAAGAAAGGCGACGAACCATCCCGCGGGGTGGTCTTCCCCCGCCTTCCTTGGTACGGTGCCGACCCGCTGCGAGCCCGCGCTCAGGCGTGCCCGGCGGATTGCATCTGCCGCAGTTCCTTCTTCAGGTCGCCGACCTCGTCGCGCAGCCGTCCGGCCAGCTCGAACTGCAGCTCGGCGGCGGCCGCGTGCATCTGGTCCGTCAGCTGCTGGATCAGGTCCGCGAGGTCCTCGGCGGGTACCGAGGCCAGACCCTCGTGCCGTCCAGCGCCCTTCTTCGGCCTGCGGGACTTGCCGGCCTCCTCCAGCAGGGCACGGGTGTCGGCGTCCTCGCGGTTGATGGTGTCCGTGATGTCCGCGATGCGCTTCCGAAGCGGCGTGGGGTCGATTCCGTGCTCGAGGTTGTGGGCAACCTGGATCTCACGGCGCCGGTTGGTCTCGTCGATCGCACGTTCCATCGAGTCCGTGATGCGGTCGGCGTACATGTGCACCTCACCGGACACGTTGCGTGCTGCGCGTCCGATCGTCTGGATGAGCGACGTCGCGCTCCGGAGGAAGCCCTCCTTGTCGGCGTCGAGGATGCTGACGAGCGACACCTCGGGGAGGTCGAGACCCTCGCGCAGCAGGTTGATGCCGACCAGGACGTCGAAGGTGCCCATCCGCAGCTCACGCAGCAGCTCCACCCGCCGCAGGGTGTCGACGTCGGAGTGCAGGTACTCGACCTTCACCCCGTGCTCGAGGAGGTAGCCGGTGAGGTCCTCGGCCATGCGCTTGGTGAGGGTGGTGACCAGGACACGCTCGTTGATCGCCACACGCTTGCGGATCTCGTCCAGCAGGTCGTCGATCTGGCCCTTGGTCGGTTTGACGACCACTTCGGGGTCGACGAGGCCGGTCGGGCGAATGATCTGCTGGACGAAGCCGTCCGCCTTGCCCAGCTCGTACTTGCCAGGGGTGGCGGACAGGTAGACCGTCTGCCCGATGCGGTCCTGGAACTCGTCCCACTTCAGCGGGCGGTTGTCCATGGCCGACGGCAGACGGAACCCGTGATCCACGAGAGTGCGTTTCCGTGACGAGTCGCCCTCGTACATGGCGCCGATCTGCGGGATGGTCACGTGCGACTCGTCGACGACCAGCAGGAAGTCGTCGGGGAAGTAGTCGAGCAGGCAGTGAGGCGCCGACGCGGGGTCGCGGCCGTCGATGTGCCGGGAGTAGTTCTCGATGCCGTTGCAGAACCCCATCTGCTGCATCATCTCGAGGTCGTAGGTCACGCGCATGCGGAGACGCTGCGCCTCCACGAGCTTGTTCTGCGACTCGAGTTCGGCGAGCCTCTGCTGCAGTTCGTCCTCGATGTCCTTGATCGCGCGGGTCATCCGATCCTCACCGGCGACGTAGTGCGAGGCGGGGAAGACATACATCTCCTCCTCCTCGCGGATCACGTTCCCGGTGAGCGGGTCGAGTGTATAGATGTTCTCGACCTCGTCCCCGAAGAACTCGATCCGCAGGGCGTGCTCCTCGTACATGGGGATGATCTCGACGGTGTCGCCGCGCACCCGGAACGTGCCGCGGTGGAAGTCCATGTCGTTCCGCGTGTACTGCATGCCCACGAACTGCCGCAGCAGGGCGTCGCGGTTCATCTGGTCGCCGCGCCGCAGCGTGACCATCTTGTTGATGTACTCCTCGGGCGTGCCGAGGCCGTAGATGCAGGAGACGGTCGCGACGACGATGACGTCGCGGCGCGTCAGCAGCGCGTTGGTCGCGGAGTGCCGGAGCCGTTCGACCTCCTCGTTGATGGAGGAGTCCTTCTCGATGAAGGTGTCCGTCTGAGGGACGTACGCCTCGGGCTGGTAGTAGTCGTAGTAGGAGACGAAGTACTCGACGGCGTTGTTGGGCAGCAGCTCCCGGAACTCGTTGGCGAGCTGCGCCGCGAGGGTCTTGTTCTGCACCATGACCAGGGTGGGCCGCTGCACCTGTTCGATCAGCCAGGCGGTCGTCGCGCTCTTGCCCGTACCGGTGGCGCCGAGCAGGACGACGTCCTTCTCCCCCGCGTTGATTCGCTCCGCGAGTTCCTTGATGGCCGTGGGCTGGTCGCCGGCCGGCGTGTACTCGCTGATGACCTCGAACGGGGCGACCACACGCTTGATTTCCTGAGCAAGACTCATGGGTCAACGGTAATCCCTGCCGCCGACACTTCCCCGTCGGTTTGCTGGCGGCTGAAACCCTTCCCCGGAATGGGCGGCCTCAGGCGGAGGCTGGCGCCGCCCCGACCGACACGGCGACGTCGATCGCCGGGTCCGCGGCCCGGTGGAGCGCGGCCGCCGTCGCCCGCCCGCCCGCTGTGGCAGGCTCCGCCCTCGGGAAGCCCGCCCGGGCGACGGCGTCCGAGGCCGCCGCGAGGTCCCCGGCGGCCGGGACGGTCACCCGCAGGGCCGCGTGCACGACGTCGTCGCGGGTGTCGTCACGCGTCGCGTCCGCCGGGTCCACGGAGCACCCTGGGGCGAGGGCGGCTTCAAGCTTCGCCCGGACGCGGTCGTGGAGCCCTCTCGTCCCTGCGAGCCCCGCGGTCGGACGCCGGGCGTCTGCGTCTGCGGCCCGTCGTCCCGCCAGGTTGTCGCGGAACGGCATGATGCGCGTCCGCCAGAGGTGGTCCGTCGCCGCGAGGAGCTCGTCGACCCCGCGGTCGTTGACGAGCACGGCGTCCGCGGCGCGCAGTCGGTCCTCCCGGGACGCCTGCGCCGCGATCCGGCGCTCGGCATCACTGCGCTCCATGCCGCGCCGGTCCACCATCCGTTCGATCCTGACGGCGTCCCGGGCGTCGACGACGACGACGAGGTGGAAGCGGGCGGCCTGTCCGGTCTCGACCAGGAGCGGGATGTCCTCGACGACGACGGCTCCCTCGGGTGCCCCGTCGATGAGGGTCGCCGCGGCCGCCCTGACGCGGGGGTGGATGATCGTGTTGAGGCGCTCGCGGGCGGTCGCGTCCGCGAAGACGAGGCGTCCCAGCGCGGGCCGGTCGAGCGCGCCGTCGGTACCGAGGATCTCCGGCCCGAACGCGGTCACGACGGCGTCGAGCCCCTCGGACCCGGGCTCGACCACGGCACGCGCAAGGACGTCCGCGTCGACCAGCACGGCTCCCAGCTCGACGAAGCGGCGGGCCACCACCGACTTCCCGGCAGCGATGCCCCCTGTGAGTCCGATACGCAGCATGAGCCAACCCTAGTCCGCGCCGCGGCGCGCGCTGTCAAGAGGGCCTCCCTTCCGGCCGCCGCCGGCGGAAAATGTCGGAGCGCCCTCATACGCTAAGCCCACTTACTTCATTCGAGGAGCATCGTGACCATCACCGCGCAGGATCTTCAGGAGACCGCCGCGTCAGCGTTCGGCTGGGACGATCTGCGCCCGGGCCAGGAACAGGCCATGGGCGCGATCCTCGCAGGCCACAGCGTCCTCTGCGTCATGCCGACCGGCTCCGGCAAATCGGCCATCTACCAAGTGCCCGCCATGGCGCTGCCCGGTGTCGCCCTCGTCATCTCGCCGCTGATCGCCCTGCAGCACGACCAGGCGGCATCGATCAACGAGCACACCGGCGCCACCCGCGCCCGTGTCGTCAACTCCAGCCTCAGGAAGAGCGAGGTGGAGGACGCCTGGTCGGCGGCGGCGGACGGCGAGGCGAAGTTCCTGTTCCTCGCCCCGGAGCAGATCGCGCGCGACGACGTCGCCGCACGGCTCCGTTCACTCGACATCTCCCTCGTGGTGGTCGACGAAGCGCATTGCGTGTCCTCGTGGGGGCACGATTTCCGGCCCGACTACCTGCAGCTCGGGCACCTCCTCCGGGACCTCGGCGCCCCGGTCGTCGCCCTGACCGCCACGGCGTCGCACCCCGTGCAGAACGAGATCATCGAGCGGCTGCATCTGGTGGACCCGGTGGTCCTCGTGGAGGGCTTCGACCGCCCGAACCTCTTCCTCGACGCGGTCCACCACGTGGAGGAGGAGGACAAGCATCGCGCCGTACGGGACCAGGTCCTCGGGCTCACGGGGCCGGGGCTCGTGTACGTCGCGACGAAGAAGGCCGCCGACCGGCTCTCCTCCGAGCTGCAGGAGGAGGGGCGGCGCGCGGATTCCTACCATGCCGGAAAAGTGAGGAAGGAGCGCGAGGCCGTCCACGAGGGCTTCCTCGACGGCACGATCGACGTGGTGGTGGCCACCACGGCGTTCGGCATGGGCATCGACAAACCGGATGTGCGCTTCGTCGTGCACGCGGACATCTCCGATTCGCTGGACAGCTATTACCAGGAGATCGGCCGTGGCGGGCGTGACGGGCTCGAGGCGCGGGCGGTCCTGCACTACCGCCCGGAGGACCTCTCCCTGCGACGGTTCTTCGCGGCGAGGTCCGTCAACCGCACCCAGCTGCGCGAGCTGTTCATGCTCATCGCTGCCCAGTCCAGGCCGGTGAAGGTCAAGAAGCTGAAGGAACTGTCCGGCCTGTCTCCGCGGAAGCTGACCGGGCTCCTCAATCTGCTCGAGGCGTCGGAATGCATCACGGAAGGGGCCAAGGGCTACCGCGCGAGGAAGATGACTGCGGCGGACGCGGTAGGGCGCGGGGTCGAACAGGCGGAGATCCGGGAGCGGATCGACCAGTCCCGCGTCGAGATGGCCCGGCGCTACGCCGAGACGAGAGGCTGCCGGCGGCAGTTCCTGCTCGGCTACTTCGGGGAGGAACTCGCCGAGCCCTGCGGCACCTGCGGGAACTGCGCCCGGCAGGAGGCGGCGGGCGGCCCGTCAGAGCTGGACGCCGTACCGGCTCCGGGTGCCGAGGTCGTCCCGTACGACGTCGACAGTCGCGTCGACCATCCCGAGTGGGGCACCGGCACGGTCATGGGCTACGAGGACGGCGTCATCACCGTCCTGTTCGATTCGGAGGGGTACAAGACCCTGTCGGTCGAGCTGGTCCTGGACAAGGAGCTGCTCACCGCAGTGGCGCGCACGCCGTAGGCCGGACGATGTGCGGATTTTCCCGGGCCCGCGCGCGGGGCACCTAGGATTGATCCGGTGACCCCGTTCAGCCTCGACCACCTGCGCCGCCGCCCCGACCTGGAGGCACCCGAACTGGTCGCCGTCGACGCGGCGGACCGTCTGCTCCTCGACAGCTCCACGGACCGGCTCCGCCTCCCCGGCGACATCGCGACCATCAACGACGCCTACGGCGCCCTCACCCTCGGCGCCACCCACCTCTCCGGCCGGGCCGGTATCCGGTCCTTCCAGGACGGCGTGGTCCACGAGCGGGCACTCGCGCTGAACGCGTCCGAGCAGGGGCTCGAGGACACGTTCCGGTCCTGCCCACTCGGCGCGGAACTGCTCGACGACGTCTCGACCGTCCTCCTCCGCCTGCCGCGCTCGCTCGACGAACTCGACGAAATCGCCTGGACCGTCGCCACCCATGCCCGACCGGACGTCGTGCTCCTGGCGGCAGGACGGGTCAAGCACATGTCCGTCTCCATGAACGCGGTCCTCGGCCGGTACTTCGGTGACGTCACGGCAGGTCTGGCCCGGCAGAAGGCGCGGGTGCTCACGGCGTCGCTTCCCCTGCCCGCCGGCGCGTCCTCCTTCCCCCGCCGCGCCCGGCACGACGTCGGCCTGGCCCGTCCGCTCGAACTCCTCGCCTACGGGGCCACCTTCGGCGGGCCGGCGCTGGATCCCGGCACCCGGCTGCTGCTCCCCCACCTGCGCCGACGACCGGAGCTCTCCGCGGACGCGGCGGGCGACGTCGTCGACCTGGGCTCCGGAAACGGGGCCATCGCCGCCTTCGTGGCGCTCACCCATCCGGGCGTCCGGGTCCTCGCCTCGGACCAGTCCGCCTCGGCGGTGGCATCGACGGCGGCGACGGCCGCAGCGAACGGTGTGGCCGACCGCATCACCGTGAGCAGGGACGACGCGCTCTCCGGACTGCCGGACGCCTCGGTGCGACTGATCATCCTCAACCCGCCCTTCCACCTCGGCAGCACGGTGCACGCCGGCGTCGCGCACCGGCTCTTCGACGCGTGTGCGCGCGTCCTGGCGCCCGACGGGGAACTCATCACGGTCTGGAACAGCCACCTCCGCTACCGGCCCGTTCTCGAGCGGACCATCGGCAGCACACGGCAGCTCGACCGTTCCCCGCGCTTCACCGTCACGGCGTCGACGCGCCGATAGGGCAGGGCTCGACGCGGCCCGGAACGGAGAAGGCCCCCGTCCAGAGGACGGGGGCCTTCGACCGTACTGCGTCGACGCGGGAGCTTACGCCCCGGTCAGCTTCTCGCGGAGAGCGGCAAGCGCCTCGTCGGAAGCAAGCGTTCCCGAACCGGACCCGGCATCGGCGACGACGGGCTCGGACGAGTAGCTCGTCGAGTTCGACTCGACGGGCTCGTTCGCCGCAGCGGCGTCGTCGGACGCGTGCTGGACGACCTGCTTCTTGTGCGACTCCCAGCGGGACTGCGCCTCGGCGTACTGGGCCTCCCAGGCAGCGCGCTGGTTCTCGTAGCCCTCGAGCCATTCGTTCGACTCGGGGTCGAAGCCCTCGGGGTACTTGTAGTTGCCCTCGTCGTCGTACTCGGCGGCCATGCCGTAGAGCGCGGGATCGAACTCGGTGCTGTCGGCGTCGACACCCTCGTTGGCCTGCTTGAGGCTGAGCGAGATGCGGCGGCGTTCCAGATCGATGTCGATGACCTTGACGAAGAGCTCGTCGCCCACGGAGACGACCTGCTCGGCCAGCTCCACGTGGCGGACAGCGAGCTCCGAGATGTGCACGAGGCCCTCGATGCCGTCCTCGACGCGGACGAACGCGCCGAAGGGAACGAGCTTCGTGACCTTGCCGGGAACAACCTGGCCCAGGGCGTGCGTGCGGGCGAAGGTCTGCCAGGGATCTTCCTGCGTCGCCTTCAGCGACAGGGAGACGCGCTCGCGATCGAGATCGACCTCGAGGACCTCCACGGTGACTTCCTGTCCGACCTCGACGACCTCGGAGGGGTGGTCGATGTGCTTCCAGGACAGCTCGGAGACGTGCACGAGACCGTCGACGCCGCCGAGGTCCACGAACGCACCGAAGTTGACGATCGAGGAGACGACGCCCGGGCGGACCTGGCCCTTCTCGAGCTTGTTGAGGAACGTGGAACGCACCTCGGACTGGGTCTGCTCGAGCCACGCACGACGCGACAGCACGACGTTGTTGCGGTTCTTGTCGAGCTCGATGATCTTCGCTTCGATCTGCTGGCCGATGTACGGAGCCAGGTCACGGACGCGACGCATCTCGACGAGGGACGCGGGCAGGAAGCCGCGCAGGCCGATGTCCAGGATGAGGCCACCCTTGACGACCTCGATGACGGTGCCGGTGACGACGCCGTCCTCTTCCTTGACCTTCTCGATGTCGCCCCAGGCACGCTCGTACTGAGCGCGCTTCTTGGAGAGAATCAGGCGGCCTTCCTTGTCCTCCTTGGTGAGAACCAGAGCCTCGACCTGATCGCCCACGGAGACGACGTCCCCGGGATCGACGTCGTGCTTGATGGAAAGCTCGCGGGAAGGAATGACACCCTCGGTCTTGTAACCGATGTCGAGCAGGACCTCGTCGCGGTCGACCTTGACGACCGTACCCTCGACGAGATCTCCGTCGTTGAAGTACTTGATGGTGGCGTCGATCGCTGCGAGGAAGTCCTCAGCGGTGCCGATGTCGTTGATGGCGACGACGGGGGCACCTTGCTTCTCGGTGGTGGTGATGGTCATGTAGTTGGGACTCCGTTGTGGAAGATTAATTGCTCCGGTCACGCTGGACCCCGCGGTTCCGGTGGTGCCGGATGCGGATTCCGATGTCCGGATGTGGACGAATTGGAAAGAACCTCGGTGAGATTCACGAGTGGCAGCACACTCTCGTGAGCCCGCGGCTGAAGACCGGGGAACGCCAGAGCGCACTACGCGCCTGTCCAGTCTAGCCCCGGGCTACAACACCGTCAAAGCAGCGCGGGCGCGCCGGAGGCCCTAGAAGAAGGTGATGCAGTAGGGCTCCTGCGTGCGCCCGAACAGGCTGTCGAGGACGTCGACGGCGTCGTCGGCGTGCGCGGCCAGTCCCCCGGCCGCAGCCAGGGTGGAGGCCTGGACCCCGCCGAGGTACAGGGATCCGAGCGCGTTGACGGTCACGGTGACGTCCGGGGTGGCGGATCCGACGGGCTCCACCGTCCCGACGCCGTCGACGACGGTCAGCCGGAAGGTGCCGTCGGCGATGCCGTGGTCGTCCAGCACCTCCAGCACGATCCCCCCGCTGCCCCGGTAGGACCGCTTCCCGAGCGCCTCCGGCACATCGAGCAGCCGCACCCACAGCACGTCGTCGGTGCCCTTGACCTGGTAGCAGCGCCGGTCCCGCAGCGCCCAGGGCAGGGCGTCGTCGCGTCGCGCGGCGTCCCAGGTGATGCGCTCCACGAGGTCGAGCGATCCGAGGTACCGCCAGAGCTCCAGGTACGCCGACGGGGTGGAGGCCACGAGGTCCACGACCTTCATGGTGTAGGGCGTGGTCTCCCAGCCCGCGAACCGGTAGCTCACGAAACCCACGGGCTCGCCGGCGTCGTCGTAGTGCACCGCGAGTCGCACCGCGCGGTCCTCGACGGGGCGCTCGCGCCCCCAGACGCCCGAGACGCGCCGGGCCACCGCGTACTGCCGGCCGACGGAACCGAAGGTCACGGCCTGGAACCGCTCGAAGATCCTCTCGACGAGGGCCACGGCGTGCTCCCGGGCGACGAGCGCCGTCGTGCCGGTCCGCGGTGCCGTCACCTCGAAACGCTCGCGGACGTCGACCTCGATGCTCTGCGTGAACGTGGCGCAGCCGAAGCCGAAGCGCCCGTAGATCGTGGCCTCGGAGGCCGTCAGGATCGCCAGCGGGAGCCCGCGCTCCTTCGCCTCGCGGAGGTCGCGCGTCATCATGGATCGCAGGATCCCGTTGCGCCGGTGGCTGGGGCGGACCGTGACGGCGGTGACCTGGTGCACATCGAGCTGCGCGGCGCCGACGTTCAGCGCGTGCACCATGGTGCCGTAGGTTGCTACCGGATAGCCGGCGCCCAGGGCCTCCGCGGGCTGCGCCCCGTCATGGACTCCCCACAGGACGCGCTGGTCCGCCTGGTACGCCGCGAGGTAGTGCGAGAAGTCCTCGGGGTCGAGCGTCCCCTCGTGGAAGCCGATGCTCTCGCCGTCGAGCCACTTCGCGAAGCGGCCGTCCGCGGAGGCGTCCTCGTCCGGACCGGGCGTGAAGATCTCGGTTCTGAGGTCCGGCGTATGGGCGGTTCGGGCAGTCTGGGCGGGGGCTGTGTACTGGCTCACAATCCACCAGCCTAGACGGCTACTTCGGGCTCGCACCAGCACGACGCCGGGCCGGCCCAACGGACAACGGTCCGGCGCGCGATCAGTGGGCGGCGTCGTGCCAGCTCGCCCCGGTCCCCACGGAGACGTCGAGCGGAACGGAGAGGTCGGCCGCGCTTCCCATCTCCTGGCGGACGAGCGCCTCGACCTCCTCGCGTTCCCCCTCGGCGATCTCCAGCACGAGCTCGTCGTGCACCTGCAGCAGCATGCGGGACGCCAGTCCGCGCTTCGTCAGGGCGTCGTCCACGCCGAGCATGGCCTTCTTGATGATGTCCGCGGCGGACCCCTGGATCGGAGCGTTGAGCGCCGCGCGTTCGGCCATTTCCCGCAGCTGCCGGTTGTCGCTCGAGAGGTCCGGCAGGTAGCGGCGCCGCCCTTCGATGGTGGAGGTGAAGCCGTCCTTGCGGGCCTGCTCCACGATCCCCCGCAGATAGTCGCGCACCGCGCCGAAACGCTCGAAATAGTCGCGCATCAGGGTGCGTGCCTCGTCCACGGAGATGTTGAGCTGCTTCGAGAGCCCAAAGGAGCTCAGCCCGTACACCAGCCCGTAGGACATGGCCTTGACCTTCGAGCGCATGGCACTGGTGACCTCCTCGGGGGCGACGCCGAAGATGTGCGAGCCGACGAACCGGTGCAGGTCCTCACCCTCCTGGAAGGCGGAGATGAGCCCTTCGTCGCCGGAGAGGTGCGCCATGATCCGCATCTCGATCTGCGAGTAGTCGGCGGTCATCAGGCTCTCGTACTTCTCGCCGTTCCGGCCGTGGCCGACGACGAACACCTCCCGGATGCGACGTCCCTCGTCCGAGCGCACCGGGATGTTCTGCAGGTTCGGGTTCGTCGAGGACAGCCGGCCGGTCGCCGCGATGGTCTGAAGGTAGGTGGTGTGGATGCGGCCGTCGTCGCCCACCGCCTTCCGCAGGCCCTCGACGGTCTGGCGCAGCTTCATCGCGTCGCGGTAGGCGAGGAGCTGCTCGAGGAACGGGTGACCCGTCTTGGTGATGAGATCGGTCAGGGCGTCGGCGTCCGTGGAGAACCCGGTCTTGATCTTCTTGGTCTTCGGCAACCCGAGCTCGTCGAACAGGACGGCCTGCAGCTGCTTGGGCGAGCCGAGGTTGATCTCCTTGCCGATGATCCGGTAGGCCTCGGCTCCCGCGGCGCTGATGGTCTTCGAGAAGTCGTCGTACAGCCGGTCCAGGCCCTCGACGGAGACGGCGACGCCCGTGAGTTCCATGCGGGCCAGCACTTCGGCGAGGGGCAGTTCCAGCCCGCCGAGGAGCTGGTTCGCCCCGCGTTCGACGAGCTGCCCGGCGAAGTGCTCGCTCAGCTGCAGGGCGGCGTAGGCGGCCACCACGGCCGGCGACGCGACGTCGTCGGCCCCGAGGTCGAGGGCCTGCTGTCCCGAGGAGTCGGCGGCGGACGCCGTGATGGACAGGCGCAGGTGGTACTGGGCGAGGTCCGCGAGGTCGTAGCTGCGGCGGTCCGGCTGGATCAGGTACCCGGAGATCGCGGTGTCGTCGACCTCCCCGGCGAGCTCGAAGCCGCGGGCGGAGAGCAGCTTGAGGACGGTCTTGAAGTCGTGGACGATCTTCGGCGCGTCCCGGTCCGCCAGCCAGGCTCCGAGGACCCTCTCGGCGTCGGCGTCGAGCGGCTCGAGCGGGATGAAGGCGGCGGAGAGGCTCGTGACGACGGCGATGCCGACGACGTCGGTGGCGCCCGCCGTCGTCTGCGTCGCCAGTGCGACCGATGCCTGCGCCTGGTTCGTGGCGTTGAACCAGTGCGTCAGGCCCTCGGCGTTTTGGAGTACTTCGTGGGCGGGAGCGTTCTGCTCGTCCGCCTCGTCCTGGCTCTCCTCCTCGCCGAAGAGGTCGAAGAGGCGTTTGCGCAGCGTGTTGAACTGCAGCGAGTCGAAGAGGTCCTCGACGGCGGAGCGGTCCGGGTGCTGTGACACCATGGCCGTGAGGTCCACGGGCAGGTCGAGGTCGGTGAGGAGGCGGTTCAGGCGCCGGTTCCGCTTCACGTCCTCGATGTTGGCCCGCAGGGAGTCCCCGACCTTGCCGCCGATCTTGTCCAGGTTCTCGAGGATGCCCTCGAGCCCGCCGTAGAGCTTGATCCACTTGGCCGCCGTCTTCGGGCCGACGCCCGGCACGCCGGGCAGGTTGTCGGCGCTCTCCCCCACCAGCGCGGCGAGATCCGAGTACTGGTGCGGCGGGACGAAGTACTTCTCCTCGATCGCCTGGGCGTCCATCTGCGGGATGTTGGTGACGCCCTGCTTCGGGTACAGCACCGTGACGCGGTCGTTGACGAGCTGGAAGGCGTCGCGGTCACCACTGACCACCTGCACGTCCCAGTCGGCGGCCGCGGCCTGGCTCGCCAGTGTCGCGAGGATGTCGTCGGCCTCGTAGCCGTCCATGGAGATGGTGGGAATGCGCATGGCCTCCATGACCTTGATGATCAGGTCCACCTGTCCGTGGAACTCCTCGGGCGTCTTGGACCGGCCGCCCTTGTACTCCGTGTACTCCTCCGAACGGAAGGTGGGGGTGTCGAGGTCGAACGCCACGGCGACGTGGCTGGGCTGCTGGTCCTTGATGAGATTGATGAGCATCGCGGTGAAGCCGTACACCGCGTTGGTGTGCTGGCCGGTGTCGGTCGAGAAGTTCTCCGGCGGCAGCGCGTAGAAGGCGCGGAACGCCATGGAGTGGCCGTCGATGACGAGGAGCCTGTTGCGTGAGCCGTCGCTGCGGCGCCCTGTGTCCTGGGCGCCGGCCTCCGCGGGTGCCTCCCCGGCGTCGTCGGCGGGAGGGGCGATGGTCAGGGTGGCAGCAGGTTTGGTTGTTTCACTCACAGGTGCCAGCCTAGTTCCCATGACAGACAACCGCACCCGGCCCGACGCCGTCCAGCACCCGTCCGAGGAGCGTCTGGCCGAGCTGGTCGCCGCCGGGGTCCCCGCCGGGATGCACGGCTGGCTGGCGCGTCACGGGGTGGGTGCCCTGACCGTGAAGATGGGCATCGTCTTCTCCGAGATGAGCGCAGAGCGCATGGTCGCGACCATGCCGGTGGAGGGCAACCAGCAGGTGGCCGGGATCCTGCACGGAGGCGCCCATGTGGTGCTCGCGGAGACCCTCGGTTCGTTCGCGGCCGGTCTCCACGCCGGGCCGGGGCGCCACGCCGTCGGCATCGAGGTCGGCGCGACCCACCATCGCAGCACGGCCGCCGGACTGGTCACGGGCACCGCCACGGCCATCCATCTCGGGAGGACCCTGACGACGCACGAGGTCGTGATGACGGACGAGCAGGGCCGGAGGCTCTCCACGGCCCGCATCACGAACATGATCCGGGACGACCGCGACTGAGGGGAGCGCCCGTCCCGTCCGGCACATCCGGGAGGAGCCACCGGCGCCCTGACGAGCGCTCAGGCGTTCTGCGCCGCGAGCCCTTCCTGGATGTGCCGGCGCAGCTCCGCGGGACGGAAGGGCTTGCGCAGGTAGCGGTCGGCGCCGGCGTCGTAACCGCGCTTCTCGTCGGACGGATCGGCGCGCGCAGTCAGCATGACGATGAACGTCGTGGAGAAGCGCCGGATCCGGGCGGCCACCTCGAACCCGTCGATATCGGGCAGTCCGACGTCGAGGGTGACGACGTCGGGCCGGAGCCGGCGGACCATCTCGACGCCGGCCAGTCCGGCGGGCGCGGTGTGCACGCGGAAGCCCGATCCTGTCAGGACGGTGTGCAGCAGATCACGGACGTCGTCGTCGTCCTCGATGACCACGGCGGTGCGGGGCGTATCTGTGGTGGTCATGCCCCGAGTTTACTCTGCAGGTGCCCGGCGCCCGACCCCGCAGGGCCGTCGGTGGACGCGTGGTGACCGGCGGCGCGCGGGTCAGTCCCGGGTGCGCGCGCGGCTCGGCTGGACCCGCAGGGGCTCGCCGGGCATCTTCGGGAAGTCGGGCGGGAACGGGAGCTCGCCGAGGCCGTTCTCGACGTCGCGGTCCCACCAGCCGCGGAGGGCATCGATGCTGCCCGGCTCGGAATGCAGTCCCTCCCAGGGGTCGCCGACGGTCTGCAGGCGGTTCGGCACCGTCGCGATCGTGAAGGAGGCGGGGTCGACGCCGTCGAGTTCCTCCCAGCTCACCGGGCAGGACACGGGGGCGTGCGGCAGGGCCCGCGGGCTGTAGGCGCCGGCCATCGTGCGGTCGCGGTTCGCCTGGTTGTAGTCCACGAAGATGCGCGCCCCGCGCTCCTCCTTCCACCAGGCCGTGGTCACCTGCTCCGGCATGCGGCGTTCGAGCTCGCGTCCGGCGGCGATGACGGCGTGGCGGACCTCGAGGAACTCGTGCACCGGCCGGATCGGCGCGAAGACGTGCAGGCCGCGGTTGCCCGAGGTCTTCACGAAGCAGTCCAGGCCCGCCTCGCCCAGGACGGCACGCAGGGCATGGGCCGCGACGACGACGTCGGCGAACGTGGTGCCGGGCTGCGGGTCGAGGTCGATACGCAGTTCGTCGGGCAGGTCCGGTGCCTCGGCCCGCGAGGCCCACGGGTGGAAGACGACGGTGTTCATCTGCGCCGCCCAGACGGCGGACGCGGGTTCGTCGAGGACGAGCTGCGGGTGCGAGCGTCCGCTGGGATAGGTGACGACGACGCTGCGCACGTAGTCGGGAGCGCCCTTGGGCGGGTTCTTGCTGAAGAAGAAGTCGCCGTCCACGTCGCCGCCGAAGCGCTGCAGCGACACGGGGCGGTCGCCGTTGGCACGAAGGAACGCCGGCGCGACCTCCACGAGGTACCGGGCGAGGTCGAGTTTGGTGAGCCCGGCCCGGGGCCAGAGGAGACGGGAAGGGCTCGACACCCGGACGGGCCGTACGCCGTCCGGTCCGTCGACGTCGAGGATCATCGCTTCGCTGGCCATGGCCTCAATGTACCCCGGCCGCCCTCGGCCGCAACGGTGGCCGGGATTCGCAATTCGGCCGCTGAACGAGGTGACCCGGGAGGGAACGGCCTGCACTGTGTACGGCCGGTTCCCTGCCGGGTCGAGTATGCCCATCAGGGCAGGTGGGCACCTCCTCCCGGGCCCGTGTTGACGGGTCCGTCAAGTGGAGCACGCGTTAGCCGTGGTAATGGCCCTTCCTGTCGCACTTGATATGGACCGGGTTGCTCCAATCCCGGCCTTCTCTTTTCTTGTCGCTGTCGCTGCGAGCCACGTAGGTCTCGCCGCACTTGACGTGGTTGACCTTGTACTCGAAGTAGCCGCCCTTCGCCCGTACATCGCGGTCGTCAATCGTCCGAAGGTTGTGGTGGCGCTTGACTTGGTAGACTTCCACGTCGATCCACTTGCCATCGTAATTCTTGCCGACAACCTTCAAAGTGACATATTTGCCCTCGCCTTTCGCCTTGAGGATCAGTTTCTCGTCATTGTCGTGGTAATTCCCGGAGGCTGCGACCTGAACCGGTGACGCAACGGCCGGCGCGGCCAGGCCCATACCGGCCAAGAGGCCGAGCAGGGCTCCTGCCACGAGAACGAACAGACGCCAACTAAAGGACTTCTTCATGATGGGTTTCCTTCACACATGCCGGGCCCGGTTGTGGGAATGGGTGGGTGGCGAGTTCGGCACGCCTCGGACGGCCGTCCGGCGAGGCCGCCCGTTTGTACCCCAGCAGATGCGCGAGAACCAGAACCCGTTCGGGCGTCCTCACTCGAACAGTTTCGTCCCCGCTACATCCGGGTGCGATTTCACTTTCGGACTGAGCTTCTCCAGCAGGGCCACCCCAACACCGACTCGCGGTGCGCGACCATACTAGACGACCGTCGGCAGGGAGAGAAGGGCCGGCCAGCAGGGAAATGGTCGGCATCCGCACGCGTGGGATTGCGCTCGTATGCTGCCTCTCCCCACAGGAGCAGGGCTGGCTGCTGCCGCGGAATGTAACGCTATGAGCGGGGCACCGTAGACCGTAGCGTGATGCGGTGGATCGCCGGGACGATGAGGGTCATGCCGATGAGCTCACCTGCTGTCGTGGTCAGCGTGAGGGCCAACGAAGGTGCCGTCCCACTGCACGGCACTGAAGGGCGTGGATGGTTCGTCGGCTTCATTGCTTGTCAGGTGGGCGAGCGCTTCCAGCGACCGCCTGGCCGACCGGGCTGTCCGTTTGGGCCTCCCCCAACATTGCCGGCTCCTAGGTCCACTGCGGACCCTGAACGACCCGGAAGCTGTCGAGTTCGGAGGTGCGCAAGAAGGCGATACTCCCGCGCAACCGTGCCGAGTGCACTCGTCAGCGAACCACACGAAGGTACCCGGACGAATCGCTCGCGGGCGGCCGGTCCCACCGATCATTCAGGTGCCCGAAGTGGGACTCGAACCCACACACCTCTCGATACTGCATTTTGAGTGCAGCGCGTCTGCCAATTCCGCCATTCGGGCCGTCCCTGCCACGGCCGCCGGAAGGGATGACTTCCTGCAGGGCCGGTGCGCGAATCCACTCTACATGCCGATAGGCTGGTTCCGGGACCGGAAGCAAGCCCTCACCGGGCCCCCCGCACCCCGTCATCACCAAGGAGCAACAGTGTCTGAACCCACCGAATCCACGCCCGCCGGGCCCGCACGCCGGGTCATCGTGGCCGAGGACGAGACGCTCATCCGACTCGACATCATCGAGATCCTGCGCGGGGAGGGCTACGAGGTCGTGGCCGAGGCCGACAACGGCGAGAAGGCCGTCCAGCTCGCCCAGGAGCACAAGCCGGACCTGGTACTCATGGACGTGAAGATGCCCGTCATGGACGGCATCACCGCCGCGGAGCAGATCGTCAAGGCGCGCATTGCGCCCGTGGTCCTGCTCACCGCGTTCAGCCAGAAGGAGCTCATCGAGCGGGCCCGCGACGCCGGTGCCATGGCCTACGTGGTCAAGCCGTTCACCCCGGCCGACCTGATCCCGGCCATCGAGATCGCCATGTCACGCCACGAGGAGATCAAGGCGCTCGAGGCGGAGGTGACCGATCTGCAGGAGCAGTTCGCCACCCGCAAGCTCGTCGAGCGTGCCAAGAGCCTCCTGACGACGAAGATGGGCCTCACCGAGCCCGAGGCCTTCCGGTGGATCCAGAAGACGTCAATGGACCGCCGTCTGAGCATGCGCGAGGTCGCGGAGACCATCATCAACCAGGTCAACTGACCGCACGCGAGTCCCTAAACGACAGGACCCCCTCCCGATCCGGGAGGGGGTCCTGTCATCTGTGCTGCGGGCAGGGCTACTTCTTCTTGAGGGGCCAGGGGCCCACGCCCTCCTTGATGTAGGACGTGTGGTCGCCGGGCAGCTGACCGGCGTCGGTGATGTCACCGACGCGGTGCACCTTGAGGGAGTTGGTCGAGCCGGCCTGTCCGGGAGGGGACCCGGCCGCGATGACCACGAGGTCGTCCACTTCGACGAGGCCCTGCTCGAAGAGGACGCGGTCCACTTGGGCCGTCATCTGGTCCGTGTGCTCCACGAACTCGACGAGGCGGGGCTGGACGCCCCAGATGAGCGACATGGCGTTCAGCGTCGACTGCACCGGGGTGAAGGCGAAGACCGGCTTCTTGGGGCGCAGGCGGGAGAGGCGGCGTGCCGAGTCCCCGGACTGGGTGAACGTGCAGATGTACTTGGCGTCGAGCTGGTCGGAGATCTCGACGGCGGCGCGCGTGATGGCACCGCCCCGGGTCTTCGGCTTGCTGCCGAGCGGCGGGACCCGCTCGAGGCCGTGGCGCTCCGTGGACTCGATGATGTCGGCCATGATGGTGACCGTCTCGATCGGGTACTTGCCCACGCTCGTCTCGCCGGAGAGCATGACGGCGTCGGCGCCGTCGAGCACGGCGTTGGCGCAGTCGGAGGCCTCGGCCCGCGTGGGGCGCGGGTTGTCGATCATGGATTCGAGGACCTGCGTGGCGACGATGACGGGCTTGGCCCAGCGGCGGGCGAGCTCGACGGCGCGCTTCTGCACGATCGGGACGTCCTGCAGGGGCAGCTCGACGCCGAGGTCTCCGCGGGCCACCATGATGGCGTCGAAGGCGTCGATGATCTCCTCGAGGGCGTCCACGGCCTGGGGCTTCTCGATCTTCGCGATGACGGGAACGCGGCGGCCCTCCTCGTCCATGATCTCGTGGACGCGCTTGACGTCGCCGGCATCACGGACGAAGGACAGGGCGACCATGTCGACGCCGGTCTGGATGGCCCAGCGGAGGTCGTCCTCGTCCTTCTCGCTGAGGGCGGGCACGTTGACGGCCACGCCGGGCAGGTTGATGCCCTTGTTGTTGGACACCATGCCGCCGACGACGACCTCCGTGGTGACCTTCACGTCGTCGACCGCGGTGGCGCGGAGGGTGACCTTGCCGTCGTCGATGAGCAGCAGGTCGCCGACGTTGACGTCGTGCGGCAGGCCCTTGAACGTGGTGGAGCAGATCTCCTGAGTGCCCTCGATATCCTCGACGGTGATGGTGAAGACGTCGCCGGGGGCCAGGGCGTGCGGGCCGTCGACGAACCGGCCGAGGCGGATCTTCGGGCCCTGCAGGTCGGCGAAGATGCCGACGGGCTTGCCGAGCTCCGCGGAGGCCCGGCGGACGTTCTCGTAGGTGCTGAGGTGCACGGCGTAGTCGCCGTGGCTCATGTTCATCCGGGCGACGTCGACGCCCGCCTCGAGCACGGCGAGCGTGTTCTCATAGCTGCCGATTGCGGGGCCGAATGTTGCAACGATCTTTGCGCGTCTCATGAAACCTAGCCTAGTCGTGTTGGTCGGAGGGGTGAGTGGGGATGTCGGTCAGAGCACGGCGATGGAGCGGTCGGACGGCGCGACGGGCGCGGGCAGCCTCGTGGAGCCCATGAGCCACTGGTCGACCGCGGCGGCGCAGGCGCGGCCCTCGGCGATGGCCCAGACGATCAGTGACTGGCCGCGGCCGGCGTCGCCCGCCGAGAAGACGCCGGGGGTGTTCGTCATGTAGTAGCCGTCGCGCGCCACGTTCCCGCGATCGTCGAACTCCGCCTCGACCTGCTCGGTGATGCCGGCCGGCTCGGCGCCGGTGAAGCCGAGCGAGAGGAACACCAGGTCCGCCGGGATCTCGCGCTCCGATCCGGCCTTCGGGATACGGCGGCCGTCCACGAACTCGGTCTCCGCGACCTTGATGGCGCGCAGCACGCCGTTCTCGCCGACGAACTCGACGGTGGACGCCAGGTAGCGACGCTCACCGCCCTCCTCGTGGGCGCTGGCGATGTCGAAGAGCGTGGGGAACGTGGGCCACGGCTGGTCCGGGCGGCGCTCCGTGGACGGCTGCTGGCCGATGGCCAGCGTCGTGACGGACGCGGCCTTCTGGCGGTGCGCGGTGCCGAGGCAGTCGGCCCCGGTGTCCCCGCCGCCGAGGATGACCACGTGCTTGCCCTCGGCGTGGATCTGGTCCTCGACCCGCTCACCGGCGACCACGCGGTTGGCCTGCACGAGGTAGTCCATCGCGAAGTGCACGCCGTCGAGCGCCCGCCCGGGGATGGGCAGGTCACGCGGCACGGTGGCACCGGTGGCGATGATCACGGCGTCGTAGCGCCGCTTGAGCTGGCCCCAGCTGATGTCCTTGCCCACGGCGACGCCGGTGCGGAAGCGGGTTCCCTCGGCCTTCATCTGGTCCAGGCGCCGCTCGAGGTGGATCTTCTCCATCTTGAAGTCGGGGATCCCGTAGCGCAGCAGGCCGCCGATGGCGTCGTCGCGCTCGTACACCGCCACGGTGTGCCCGGCGCGGGTGAGCTGCTGTGCGGCGGCGAGGCCGGCAGGTCCGGATCCGACGACGGCGATGGTGCGGCCCGTGAGGCGTTCCGGCGGGTGCGGGTCCACCCAGCCCTCCGCGAACGCCTGATCGGCGATGGACACCTCGACCTGCTTGATGGTGACCGGATCCTGGTTGATGCCCAGGACGCACGACGACTCGCAGGGCGCGGGGCAGAGCCTGCCCGTGAACTCGGGGAAGTTGTTCGTGGCGTGCAGGCGCTCGATCGCCTCACGTCCCTTGTCGCGGAACGTGAGGTCGTTCCACTCGGGGATGAGGTTGCCGAGCGGGCAGCCCTGGTGGCAGAACGGGATGCCGCAGTCCATGCAGCGCCCCGCCTGCGCCTTGAGGACACCCTGCTCCTGTGCCTCGTACACTTCCTTCCAGTCCATGATGCGGACGGGGACAGGCCGGCGTGGCTGGGTCTGGCGCTCGCGCACCTTCAGAAATCCGCGTGGGTCAGCCACCGGTTACCTCCAGGATCTTGGTCCACGCCTCTTCGCCGTCGGGGTCGAGGCCCTGCTCGACGGCGGTGGCGCGGGCGTCCAGGACCGCGGCGTAATCGCGCGGCAGGACCTTGGTGAATCGTGCGATGGTGTCCTCGAAGGAGTCGAGGAGGCTCTCGGCGAGGTTCGACTCGGTTTCCTCGACGTGCCGGATCAGCAGTTGCCGGACGATCTCGATGTCCTCGGCGTCGAGGCCGACGAGCAGCAGCTCGCCGTTCTCGAGACTCTGCCGGTTGACCCGGGCGCGGTCGAGGTCCAGCACGAAGGCCGTCCCCCCGGACATGCCCGCGCCGAAGTTCCTGCCGGTCCGGCCCAGGATCAGCGCCTGGCCACCGGTCATGTACTCGCAGCCGTGGTCACCGATGCCCTCGGCGACGGCGGTGGCCCCGGAGTTCCTCACGAGGAAGCGCTCCCCCACCTGACCGCGCAGGAACATCTCGCCGCTGGTCGCCCCGTAACCGATCACGTTCCCGGCGATGACGTTGTGGTCCGCGCGGAACACGTTGGCGCGGTCCGGGCGGACGATGATGCGCCCCCCGGAGAGCCCCTTGCCCACGTAGTCGTTGGAGTCGCCCAGGAGCCGCAGGGTGATGCCGGCCGGCAGGAAGGCGCCGAGCGACTGCCCGGCCTGGCCGGTGAGCGTGACGTCGATGGTGTTGGTGGGGAGCGTGTCCAGGCCGAAGGTGCGGGTGACCTCGTGACCGAGCATCGTGCCCACCGAACGGTCCGTGTTGACGACGTCCACCGAGATGCGCACGGGCGCGCGGTGCTGCAGCGCGTCGGCGCTCATCTCGATGAGCTTGTTGTCGAAGTGCTGGTCCAGTTCGTGGTTCTGCTTCATCGTGTTCCGCATCGGCTCCGCCGACCCGAACTCGTTGCCGCGCAGGATCGGCTCGAGGTCGAGGCCGTCGGCCTTCCAGTGCTCGATCGCCTCCCGGGCGTCGAGCAGTTCGCTGTGGCCGATGGCCTCCTCGAGGGTCCGGAACCCGAGCTCCGCGAGGATCTCGCGGACCTCCTCGGCGATGAACTCGAAGAAGTTGACCACGAACTCCGGCTTGCCCGTGAAGCGGCTGCGCAGCTCGGGGTTCTGCGTGGCGACGCCCACGGGGCAGGTGTCGAGGTGGCACACGCGCATCATGATGCAGCCCGAGACCACCAGGGGTGCCGTGGCGAACCCGAACTCCTCGCCGCCCAGCAGCGCCGCGATGACGACGTCGCGTCCTGTCTTCAGCTGGCCGTCCACCTGCACCACCACGCGGTCGCGGAGGCCGTTGAGCATCAGCGTCTGCTGCGTCTCGGCGAGGCCGAGCTCCCAGGGGGCACCGGCGTGCTTGAGCGAGTTGAGCGGGCTGGCACCGGTGCCGCCGTCGTGCCCGGACACCAGGACCACATCCGCCTTGGCCTTCGTGACGCCCGCCGCGACCGTGCCGATGCCGACCTCGGACACCAGCTTCACGTGGACGCGGGCGCTCGGGTTGGACCGCTTGAGGTCGTAGATGAGCTGGGCGAGGTCCTCGATCGAGTAGATGTCGTGGTGGGGCGGCGGGGAGATCAGGGCCACGCCGGGCGTGGAGTGCCGGGTGCGGGCGATCCACGGGTAGACCTTCTGGCTCATGAGCTGGCCGCCCTCGCCGGGCTTGGCTCCCTGCGCCATCTTGATCTGGATGTCGTCCGCGTTGGTCAGGTAGAGGCTCGTGACGCCGAACCGGCCGGAGGCCACCTGCTTGATGGCGGAGCGGCGCTCCGGATCCATGAGCCGTTCGACGTCCTCGCCGCCCTCGCCGGTGTTGGACTTGGCGCCGAGGCGGTTCATCGCGATGGCGAGGGTCTCGTGCGCCTCCTGCGAGATGGATCCGTAGCTCATGGCGCCGGTCGAGAACCGCTTGACGATGGACGAGACGGGCTCTACCTCGTCGATGCCGATCGGTTCGCGGGCGTCGCCGCGGAACCTCAGCAGCCCCCGCAGCGTCATGAGGTCCTTCGACTGGTCGTCGACGCCGCGCGTGTAGGCCTTGAAGATGTCGTAGCGGCGCTCGCGGGTGGCGTGCTGCAGCCGGAAGACGGTCTCCGGATTGAACAGGTGCGGCGGTCCCTCGCGGCGCCACTGGTACTCGCCGCCGTTGTCGAGCCCGCGGTGCGGATCCTCGATGCCGTCTTCGGGATAGGCGCTGTCGTGCCGGGCCGCTGTCTCGGCCGCCACCACGTCGAGGCCGATGCCGCCGAGCTGCGTCTGGGTGCCGTGGAAGTACTCGTCCACGAGCTCCTGGGACAACCCGAGCGCCTCGAAGGTCTGGGCGCCGCAGTAGGAGCTGACCGTGGAGATGCCCATCTTGGACATGATCTTCAGGACACCCTTGCCGAGGCCCTTGATGAGGTTCGCGACGGCGGCCTCCGCGGTGACGCCGGTGATGTCGCCGTTGCGGACCAGTTCCTCGCAGCTCTCCATGGCCAGGTAGGGGTTCACGGCGGAGGCGCCGTAACCGATCAGGACCGCGATGTGGTGGACCTCCCGGACGTCACCGGCTTCGACGACGAGGGACGTCTTGGTGCGGGTGGCACTCCGGAGGAGGTGGTGGTGGACCGCGCTGGTCAGGAGCAGGGACGGGATGGGCGCCCACTGCGCGTTCGAGTCACGGTCGGAGAGCACCACGTACTCGACGCCGCGGTTCAGGGCGCTGGAGACCTGCTCGCAGATCTCGGCGAGGCGGGCACGGAGTGCGGCCTCGCCGCCGTCGTGCCGGTACAGTCCGCGGACCCGGACCGTCAGCCGGTCGCCGTCGTCGGTCTCGAGGTTGGCGATCTTCGCCAGTTCGTCGTTGGTGATGACGGGGAACTTCAGGGCGATCTGCTTGGACCGGACCCGGCCGGTGGACAGCAGGTTCCCGTCCGGCCCGATCGTGACGCCCATGGAGGTGACGAGTTCCTCGCGGATGGAGTCCAGCGGGGGGTTGGTGACCTGCGCGAAGGACTGCACGAAGTAGTCGAAGAGCAGGCGCGGGCGCTTGGACAGCACCGCGATGGGCGTGTCCGAGCCCATGGCACCGAGGGGTTCCGCGCCGGCCTTCGCCATGGGGCCGAGCAGGATGCGCAGTTCCTCCTGCGTGTAGCCGAAGGTCCGCTGGCGCCGGTTGATGGACGCCTTCGTGTGGATGACGTGCTCGCGCTCGGGGAGGTCCTCGAGCTGGATCAGGTTCTCCTTGACCCACTCCCCCCACGGATTCGCGGCGGCGATCTCCGCCTTGATCTCCTGGTCCTCGATGAGCCGGCCGGCCTCGGTGTCGACGAGGAACATCTTGCCCGGTGAGACTCGGCCCTTGCGGACCACGCGGGAGGGTTCGACGTCGAGCACGCCCACCTCGGAGGCGAGGATGACGAGGCCGTCCTCGGTGACCCAGTAGCGGGCGGGGCGCAGGCCGTTGCGGTCCAGGACGGCGCCGACGAGGCGGCCGTCCGTGAAGGACACGGCGGCGGGGCCGTCCCACGGCTCCATGAGCATGGAGTGGTACTGGTAGAAGGCGCGGCGCGCGGGATCCATGGTGGCGTGGTTCTCCCACGCCTCCGGGATCATCATCATGATCGAGTGCGTGATCGGGCGACCCGAGAGGGTCAGGAGCTCGGCGACCTCGTCGAAGGTTGCGGAATCGGACGCACCAGGGGTGCAGATCGGGTACAGCTCCTCCGGCGCGTCCCCCAGCAGCGGGTTGGACAGCTGCGACTGCCGCGCGCGCATCCAGTTGCGGTTGCCCTTGACCGTGTTGATCTCGCCATTGTGGGCGATGGTGCGGAACGGCTGGGCGAGCGGCCAGGAGGGAAAGGTGTTGGTGGAGAACCGCGAGTGGACGATCCCGAGGCAGGTCTTGAAGCGCTCGTCGGCCAGGTCGGGGTAGAACGGTTCGACCTGCGCGGTGGTCAGCATGCCCTTGTAGACGATGGTCCGGGAGGACAGCGACGGGAAGTACACGCCGTACTTGTTCTGCGCGCGCTTCCGCACGCGGAACGCCTTCGCGTCGAGGTCGGCCGCATCGCCGTCGGCTGGGGCGAGGAAGAGCTGGACGAAGTGCGGCATGCACGCGCGGGCCATCGCGCCGACGAGGTCGGCGACCACGGGCACCACGCGCCAGCCGAGCACCTCCAGCCCTTCGGCCTCTGCGAGGGCTTCGAGGCCGGCGCGGGCGGTCGCCTGCTCCGTGGGCTCGGTCGGGAGGAAGGCGGTGCCGACGACGTAGGAGCCGGCGGCCGGGAGCCGGAAGTCGACGACGGCGCGGAAGAACTCGTCGGGGATCTGCGTCAGGATGCCCGCGCCGTCACCCGTGCCCTCGTCGGCTCCGACGGCCCCGCGGTGCTCGAGGTTGCGCAGCGCGGTGAGGGCGGCGTCGACGATGTCGTGTCCGGGCTCACCGCGCAGGGTCGCGACGACGGCGAGGCCGCAGGCGTCCTTCTCGTTCTCGGGATCGTAGAGGCCCGTGGCCTCCGGGATCGACGCGAACCGGGTGAAGGGAGAGGTCACGGCACCGGCGTCGTCATCGGTGCCGGGGGCCGTCGCCGCGGGTGCGGTGTCGGTCGGCTTTCCTGGCGTCAAAGCAGTCATCAGATAAGGATCCTTCCCCCATGATGGAGCGTCGGGAGGGGACAGCCTTGGCCCCGCGGCGCCGCTGTGTGGGAGCGGTCGCCGTCATGTGTATCTCGAGTCCCGGTACCCCCGCCGGTGGCGCCCGGCGCTCTTGGCGGGCACATGCTGGGGGCGTCCGGCGCCGGGAGTGTCGGTGCGGGCTCGGAGGGTGATCGGGCCGTCGCACCTGGGGTCCACAACAGTGTGGTGTTGCGTCCTTGAGGGGCGGTGGCCCGGGGACTGTTGTCGGGGACCGATTCCCGCGGCTCCGCTCACGCGGGGCCCCGAGTATGCGATCGTCTACTCAGGAGCCGTCTGTTTCCGAAAGATTACCACGATGATTCTGCCCGCCCTGCCCCGCGTCCGGGGCGGAGCTGCCTGTGGCGGAAGCGTTACGGGAGGCACCCTCGGGGGCGTTGCCGGCGAGCTCCGTGTGCCGGGTTCGGGCAGCGTCGGACGCAGGGGTGCTGTCGGCCGTGGGCCTGGACCCGATCTCCGGACTGTTCCGTGGACCGTCGGCCGTCACGGCCGCGGAAGAACCGCTGCTGACGGTGGTGCTGTCGGCGCCCTCGTGCCCGGCGCCGCCGGCATCGACGGCGTCGGCTTGCTGCGGTTCACGGCCGGGCAGGTAGACCGCCAGCTCCCCCACGCGATCACGCTTGACCGACAGGTAGATGAGGACGGCAACGGACACGAGGAAGACCGCGATGCTGGTCCACACGTTCAGGCGCTGGGTGGTGCCGAGGAGCGTGATCATCTCGGCGTCGTCGATGCGGAGCGCTTCGATCCAGACGCGCCCGAGCGTGTAGTAGGCCCCGTAGAGCCAGAACATGCGGCCGCCGCGCAGGGTGATCTTCCGTGAGAGCAGCAGCAGGAACACCACACCGGCGAGGTTCCAGAGCAGCTCGTAGAGGAACGTGGGGTGGAAGAGCGTGCCGGGGTCCACGCCGGGCGGGAAGTTGACGTTGTCGGCGTCGATCTCGAGTCCCCACGGCAGGGTGGTGGGCGCTCCGAAGAGCTCCTGGTTGAACCAGTTGCCGAGGCGTCCGACGGCCTGCGCGAGCAGCACCCCGGGGGCAGCGGCGTCGGCGAACGCGGAGAGCTTGACGCCCGCGCGCCGCGCTCCGATCCAGGCTCCGACGGCGCCGAGGGCGATCGCACCCCAGATCCCGAGGCCGCCCTGCCAGATCTGCGGGATGCGGGCGAGATCGCCGTCCGGCCCGAAGTAGGCGTCCGGGGAGGAGAACACATGGTAGAGCCGCCCGCCGACGATGCCGAACGGAATGGCCCAGATGGCGATGTCCCATACGGCGTCCGCGTGGCCACCGAAGGAGACGAACCGTTTCTGCGTGAGGAGGAGCGCCAGGATGATGCCGGCGAGGATGCACAGGGCATACGCGTGGATGGTGACGGGGCCGAGGCTGAAGCTCGCCCAGTCCGCGGGCGGGCTGGGGATCGACGCTGCGAGGCTCCCCCCGATCACGCGGGTTCCTTGCCTGTGCCGGTGGCCAGTTCGCGCGTGAGCTCGGCGACTGCATCCACGCCGCCGTCGCGCAGTGCGGCGACGAGGGCGGTGCCCACGATCACGCCGTCCGCGTACGCGCCGATCTCCCGGACCTGGTGGGAGGAGGAGACCCCGAGGCCCACACAGACCCGCTCTGCCCCGGCGGCGTGCGCGGCGTCGACGACGGCCCGGGCGGCGGCGCCGACCGACGTCCTCGCACCGGTCACGCCCATCACCGATACGGCGTACACGAAGCCCCTGCTGGCGTCGACGGTGTCCTGCATGCGCAGCGGCGAGGTGGACGGGGCCACGAGGAACACCCGGTCGAGGCCGAACTCGTCGGAGGCCTCGAGCCATTCGGAGGCCTCGTCGGGGATGAGGTCGGGTGTGATGAGTCCGGCGCCGCCTGCTGCGGAGAGGCGCTCGGCGAACTCGCGGACGCCCATGCGCATGACCGGGTTCCAGTAGGTCATGACGAGGACGGCGGCGTCGGTGGCGCTCGTGATGCCGGCGACGACGTCGAAGATCCGTGGCACGGTGAACCCGTTGGCCAGCGCCTCGACCGTCGCTTCCTGGATGACGTGTCCATCCATGACCGGATCCGAGTACGGGATGCCGATCTCGATGAGGTCCACGCCGTTCCTGGCCATGGCGATGCCGGCGTCGATGGTGGTCTGGACGTCGGGGAAGCCGGCGGGCAGGTAGCCGATGAGTGCCGCGCGGCCTTCGGCGCGTGCCTTGTCGATGGCCGCGGCCGCCTTAGACCCGGTGGCGGGACCGGTCGACGCCGCAGGGGCGGGATGCGTGGTCACAGCTGTTCACCCTCCTGGGCGATTTCCTGCTCGGCACTGTCGTCCGGGAGGAGATCGAAGTAGTCCGCGGCGGTCGCCACGTCCTTGTCGCCGCGGCCCGAGAGGTTGACGACGATGGTCTTGTCCGACGCGTCCTCCCCTGGTCCGAGGTCGGCCGCGAGGCGCTGTCCAACCTTCATGGCACCGGCGAGGGCATGGGCGGTCTCGATGGCCGGGATGATCCCCTCGGTCTGGCTGAGGAGCTTGAAGGCCTCCATGGCCTCGGCGTCGGTGATGGGCTCGTAGTGCGCCCGCCCGATATCGGCGAGATAGGCGTGTTCGGGGCCGACGCCCGGGTAGTCGAGGCCCGCGGAGATGGAGTGGGACTCCATGGTCTGCCCGTCCTCGTCCTGCATGAGGTAGGACCGCGCACCGTGCAGCACCCCTGGGCGGCCCAGCGTGATGGTGGCGGCGTGGCGGCCGGTCTCGACGCCGTCACCGCCGGCCTCGAAGCCGTACAGGGCGACGTCGCGGTCGTCGAGGAAGCCGTGGAACATGCCGATGGCGTTCGACCCGCCGCCGACGCACGCGCAGACGGCGTCGGGGAGCTTGCCCGTCTGCTCGAGGATCTGCTCCCTCGCCTCGTCTCCGATCACTTCGTGGAAGTACCGGACCATGGACGGGAAGGGGTGCGCGCCCGCGGCGGTGCCGAGCAGGTAGTGCGTGGTCTCGACGTTCGCCACCCAGTCCCGCAGCGCCTCGTTGATCGCGTCCTTCAGCGTCTGGGAACCGTTGGTCACGGGGACGACCGTCGCGCCGAGCAGCTGCATGCGCGCGACGTTCAGCGCCTGCCGGCGCGTGTCCTCCGCCCCCATGTAGACGACGCACTCGAGCCCGAGGAGGGCCGCCGCCGTCGCGCTCGCCACACCGTGCTGGCCGGCACCGGTCTCGGCGATGACGCGGGTCTTGCCCATGCGCTTGGCGATCAGGGCCTGGCCCAGCACGTTGTTGATCTTGTGCGAGCCGGTGTGGTTGAGGTCCTCGCGCTTGAGGAAGACGCGCACGCCGCCGCAGTGCTCCGCGAAGCGCTGCGCCTCGGTCAGCAGGGACGGCCGTCCGGCGTAGTTCCTGTTGAGCTCGGCGACCTGCGCCGTGAACTCGGGATCGGCCTTGGCCTTGTCGAAGGTGTCCTGGAGTTCGTCGAGGGCGGCGATCAGCGACTCGGGCATCCAGCGCCCGCCGTAGGAGCCGAAGTAGGGACCGGGGGCGTGGCGGAGGCTCTCGTCGTGGCTGAGGAAGGCCTCGGCCGTTGCCGCGTCGATGGCGTCCTCTGCTCGGACGTCCGTGCCGTCGCTACCGGTCTCCTGGTGCATGTCGGTCATGACTTCAGCGTTCCTGTCCTGTTGGTCCTGACCCGGCCGGCGCTGCCGTCCGGGTGCCTGGCGGACCGGGGGTGGCCGGTCCGTGTACTGCTCGCTGCCTGCCGGGCGCGGTGATGCGTCAGCCGCGTGCCGGCGTGTCCATGCCATGCCAGGCGTCCCTGCCGGCGCGCCTGAAGGCGTCGATGGTCGCCGCGGGGTCGCTGTGGCGCACGAGCGCCTCCCCGACCAGCACCGCGTGTGCCCCGTCGGCCGCATACCCGGCGACGTCGGCGGCGTCCCGCACCCCTGATTCGGCGATGACGACCGTCCCTGATGGGATGAGGGGCGCGAGGTCCGCGAATACCTCGCGGTGGATGTCCAGCGTCTTGAGGTTGCGTACGTTGACGCCGATGATCGTGGCACCGCCCGCCACGGCCCGGCGCACCTCGTCCTCCGTGTGCGTCTCGACGATCGCGTGCATCCCGAGTTCGGTGGTGAGTGCGAGGAACGAGCCCAGCTCCTCGTCGGTCAGCGCCGCGACGATCAGCAGGACGACGTCGGCGCCGTGGGCGCGCGCCTCCCAGATCTGGTACTCGTCGACCGTGAAGTCCTTGCGGAGCACGGGCAGCGACACCGCCGAGCGGACGGCGTCGAGGTCGGCGAGGGATCCGCCGAAGCGCCGCTGCTCCGTGAGCACGGAGATGACGGCCGCGCCCCCCTGCTCGTACCGGGCGGCGAGGGCGGCCGGGTCCGCGATGTCCGCGAGGGCGCCCTTGGACGGGCTGCTGCGCTTCACCTCGGCGATGACCGCCACGGCTCCGCCCTGTCCGGCACCGAGGGCCGCGAACGCATCCAGCGCCGCGGGGGCGGCGAGGGCGGCCGCGCGCACCTCGTCGAGGGGCACCGCACGACGACGCTCCGCGAGGTCCTCGCGCACGCCGTCGATGATGTCGTCGAGGACCGTCATCTAGTGGCCGTTGTTCTTGAGCTTCGATCCACCCACGCCGTAGCCGATCTTGCGCATGATGAAGCCGACGATCAGGCCGACGACCATGATGCCGATGCCGCCCCAGAAGAGCAGGGTGCCGAAGTCGTGGTTCCCCTCGGTGCTGGCGAGGATGTAGGCGAAGGAGGCGATCGCGGCACCGACCAGCATGATGAGCACGCAGGTCCACGCGGCGGGGCTGTTGCCGTGCCCGATCGTCTCGTCACCCATCTGGGCGTGGGTGGCCGGGGTGTTGCGGGTGGCGCTGGCGCGGGTCTCGGATGCCATGGGTAATCTCCTTCGAACGGGTCGTGTCCCATTCTGCCATTGATGGGGCGGCGGGGCGGCACGCGGCGGGCTGGGGCAGGGCCGGCGGGCAGGCCGAGACCGTGGGTCAGCGGGTCGGGTCGTTGCCGCGTGAGAGCTCGTCCCAGCTGTCGATCTCGTCGGCATGGGCGCTCCCCCGCTGCGGACGCGCCGATCGCGTCCGGTCCTGCCCGGGACCCGGGTCCCGGACGGCGTCCGGTGCGGCCCCAGGCAGCACACCGGGCGCGGCGGCCGAGCCCGTAGACACGGCCGCCGCGTCCGCCGCGTCGGCCGGAACGGCGGCATCGCCCTCGGGGACGACGCCGGGTGGCACATCCCCCGTCGAGGGTGCCGGAGATCCGGGCTGCGCGCTCCCCGGGGCGGCGGGAACGGTGCGGGAGGCACCGGCGTCGTACCGCCGGCTGGCCGCCCACGTCCGGCCGGCGAGCATCACCCAGAGGGCCGCGAGCACCAGGAGGGCGCCGGCCGCGGCGGCGACCCACGGCATCACCGTCGAGGTCACGTCGGCGCCGGCGAGGCCGCTGACGCCGATCGCCGTCCCGATGGCCGGTTCGGCGGCGGAGGAGGGATCGAGGGCGACACCGGCGCTGGACACCGCGATGCCGATCCCGGAGAGGACGAGGATGCCGGCGATGATCCAGCGGGCCACGCGCCCTGCGATCGAGACGGCGAGGGCCGCCGCCAGCGCGACGAGTGCGAACGCCGTCACGGGCGTGGCCGCGTCGCTGCCGGCGATGGCGAGGTCGGGGGTCTGGACGGCGTCCTGGGGAAGGCGCACGGTGAGCCAGGTCTGCGTCGTCGTGCCGAAGGCGAGCAGCGCGAGCAGCACGATCCCCAGCACCACGGTGCCGCGGCGCGTGAAGCGACCCGCGGCGGGGCGTTCCGAGGCGCTCACGGGAGGTCCGCCGTGGCCGGACGCAGTGCGGCCGCGGTCAGCGCCGCCCGGAGCGGCGCCGCCGCCTTGTTGACCGTCTCGAGCGCTTCCGCCTCGAGCACCGAGTCGGCCACGATGCCCCCGCCGGCCTGCACGTACGCCTTGCCGTCGCGCAGCAGGGCCGACCGGATGGCGATGGCCATGTCCATGTCCCCCGCGAAGTCCAGGTATCCCACGACTCCGCCGTAGATCCCGCGGCGGTGGGGTTCGACCTCGTCGATGAGGCGCAGGGCGCGCGGCTTCGGTGCCCCTGAGAGCGTGCCGGCGGGGAAGGTCGCGGCCAGGACGTCGTAGGCGCTCTTCGAGGGCGACAGCCGTCCGACCACGGTGGACACGAGGTGCATGATGTGGCTGAACTTCTCCACCTCCATGAACTGGGTGACGTCGACGCTGCCCGGGGTGCAGACCTTGGAGAGGTCGTTGCGGGCGAGGTCGACGAGCATGAGGTGCTCGGCCATCTCCTTGGTGTCGGCACGGAGTTCGACGGCGAGGTCGCGGTCCTCCTCCGTGGTCCGACCCCGGGGCCGCGATCCGGCGATGGGATGCGTGATGACCTCGTCCCCGGTCACCGTGACGAGGGCCTCGGGCGAACTGCCCACGATCGAATAGCCGCGCCCCTCGGCGTCCTCGAGGCTGAACAGGTACATGTACGGGCTGGGGTTCGTGGTGCGCAGGATCCGGTAGACGTCCAGGGCGGAGGCGTCGCACTCGATCTCGAAGCGTCGGCTGATGACCACCTGGAACACGTCGCCGTCGACGATCGCCCGCTTGCCGCGCTCGATGGCCGCCAGGTAGTCCGGTTCGAACCACGATTCGCGGACGCGGTCCGTCGACGCCTCGGCGTCCGGCGCGTCGGCCGCCATCACCGAGACGGCGAGCTCGGTCGGGGCGACGAGCTTCGCGAGCATCCCCTCGACGCGTGCGACGGCGTCGTGCCAGGCCTCGTCGACGCGCTCGTCGGTGTTGTCGAAGTTGATCGCATTGGCGACGAGGGTGAGGGAACCCGCGGAATTGTCGTGGATGGCGAGGTCGGACACCAGGCACATGGCGAGCTCTGGCAGGAGGAGGTCGTCCTCCGGGGGGCTCGTGAGCCGCTCCCAGTGCCGGACCGCCTCCCACCCCACGAATCCGACCATCCCGGACGTGAACGGTGGGAGGTCCTCGAAGCGTTCGGTCCGCAGGGCCTCGACAGTGAGGCGCAGGGCCTCGACGGGGTTCCCGGCCACGGGGACACCGGCCGGGGGCTCTCCGAGCCAGTGCGCCTGCCCGTCCCGGGAGGTCAACGTGGCGCGTGAGTGCGAGCCGATGAAGGAGTAGCGCGACCAGACGCCGCCGACGGCGGCGGATTCCATGAGGAACGTTCCGGGCTGCCCGGCAGCGAGCTTGCGGTAGACGCCGATGGGCGTATGCGCGTCCGCGAGGACCGTCAGGTGCACGGGGACGACGCGGCGGGCCTTCGCCAGGACGCGGAATTCCTCGAGGGTGGGGCTGATCGTGCCCAGGTGGTGCATGGGTCAGAGTCCTTCGGGGTCGGGACGGTGGGCGGTCTCGGCGGGCAGGGCGCGGCCGTCGAAGCACGTGCGGGTACCGGTGTGGCAGGCCGCGCCCTCCTGGTCCACCGTGACGAGCAGGGTATCGCCGTCGCAGTCGAGGGCCACGCCCCTGACCCATTGCCGGTGCCCGGAGGTGTCGCCCTTGCGCCAGTACTCCGCGCGGGACCGCGAATAGAACGTCACGCGGCCCGTGGTCAGGGTCCGCCGCAGCGCCTCCTCGTCCATCCAGCCCAGCATCAGGACCTCGAGCGTGTCGTACTGCTGCACGACGGCAGCGACGAGACCGGCGTCGTCCTTCTTCAGGGCGCGGGCGATGCCGGGATCGAGGGCGGGACCGTTTCCCTCCGAGGCGGGGCCGGCGGAGGGGGCGGTGAGGTTCGGGGAGGAGGTGGAGGGAAGCATCACTCCTGATTCTAGTGCGGGCCGCGCGCAGGGATCCGCGGGCCCTGCCCCGAAGCGGCCCGTCATGCTAGTTTCAGCAGTGATGCGCTACGTAACCCCGTCCCGCGAGGTCCTGGCCGAGACCCTTCTCGCAGCCGGCCCCGACGCCCCCACCCTGTGCGAGGGGTGGCAGACGCGTGATCTGGCCGCGCATCTCTACCTCCGCGAGCACCGGCCTTCCCTCGGCCTCGGCATGGTGATCAAGAAGTTCTCCACCGCGACCGAGCGCGCGACGCGGCAGACGGCGGAACGCGCGGCGTCGCCGGCGGCCTACGAGGCCCTCGTGAACCGCTTCGTGGCCGGTCCGCCCCTCCTGTCGCCGATGCGCGTCAGCGCGATCGACAGGAGCGCCAACCTGATCGAGTACTTCGTGCACACCGAGGACGTCCGTCGCGCGACCACGCGCTGGGCGCCGCGCGCCCTCGACGCGGCGTACGCGAACGCTCTCTGGGAGGAACTCGTCAAGCGTGCGGCGTTCCTCTACCGGGGGGTGGACCTGGGGATCGTCCTGGTGTGCCCCGACGGGCCCCGGCACGTGGCCAAGCGTGCACCGGTGTCGGTCGCGATCGTCGGCGATCCGGGTGAGCTGCTCATGCACGCGCACGGGCGCACGCAGGCCCTGGTCACCTTCGAGGGCCAGGCCGACGCCGTCGCGCTCCTCCAGAGCGCCGCCGTCGGCATCTGACCGGGCCGTTCCGTCGCCTGAGCCGTTCCGTCTCCTGGGCAGCCGCGCCGGGTGCCCATCCCCGGGGGAACGCCCCCACGGATCCGGGCCGCCGCGCCGGGTGCCCATCCCCGGGGGAACGCCCCCACGGATCCGGGCCGCCGCGCCGGGTGCCCGTCGGCGGGGAAGCCCGGCCGGATTGGAGAACTAGCGGACGGGGAAGCCGGCGTCCCGGATAGCGGCCTTGACCTGGGCGATCGCGTCCAGAGGGCCGAAGTGGAAGACCGAGGCGGCGAGGACGGCGTCGGCTCCGGCCGCCACTGCCGGCGGGAAGTGTTCGGGTCTGCCCGCGCCGCCCGAGGCGATGAGGGGCACCCCGACGGCGGCCCGCACGGCGCGGATGAGTTCGAGGTCGAAGCCCTCCTTGGTGCCGTCGGCGTCGATCGAGTTGAGCAGGATCTCCCCGACCCCGCGGTCCGCGGCCTCCTTCGCCCAGGCCACTGCGTCGATCCCGGTGCCCTTGCGGCCTCCGTACGTGGTGACCTCGAAGCCCGACGGCGTGCTCGCGTCCCGCGTGCGCCGCGCATCGAGGGAGAGCACGAGCACCTGCGCGCCGAAATGCGCGGTGATCTCGTCGATCACGGCCGGGCGGGCGACGGCGGCGGTGTTGATGGACGCCTTGTCCGCGCCGAAGCGCAGGAGGCGGTCGACGTCGCTGATCTCACGGACGCCCCCGCCCACGGTGAGCGGGATGAAGACCTCTTCCGCGGTGCGCGCGACGACGTCGAACGTGGTCTCGCGGTTGCCGGAGGAGGCGGTCACGTCGAGGAAGGTTAGCTCGTCGGCGCCGGCGCGGTCGTAGCGGTGAGCCAGCTCCACGGGGTCCCCGGCGTCGCGCAGGTCCTCGAAGTTGACTCCCTTCACCACGCGCCCGGCGTCGACGTCGAGGCAGGGGATGACGCGGATGGCGACGGTCATGGCTGCCCTCCCCCTAGATCCGGCAGGCGTGGATGGTGCTGACGAGGATGGCGCGCGCGCCGAGCTCGTACAGCTCGTCCATGACCCGGTTGGTCTGGTGGCGCTTGACCATGGAGCGGACGGCGACCCATTCGGAGTCGCGCAGCGGTGAGACGGTGGGCGATTCCAGCCCGGGGGTCAGCGCCGCGGCTTCGTCCACGAGGTGCTTCCGGATGTCGTAGTCCATCATCACGTACTGGCGGGCCACGAGGACGCCCTGCAGGCGCCGCAGCAGCACGTCCAGACCCGCGGGCGCCTCCGTGCCGGACCGGCCGATCAGCACGGCCTCGCTCTGCAGGATGGGCTCGCCGAAGATCTCCATGCCCGCGGCGCGGAGGGTGCTACCGGTCTCGACGACGTCGGCGATGGCGTCGGCCACCCCGAGGCGCACCGAGGACTCGACGGCGCCGTCGAGCCGGACCACCGACGCGGTGATGCCGCGCTCGGCGAGGTAGTCGTTCAGGAGTCCCTCGTAGCTCGTGGCCAGGCGTCGGCCCTCGAGCTCCTCGAGCGAGGAGAAGTCCCCCACGGGTCCGGCGAACCGGAAGGTGGAGGCGCCGAAGCCGAGCTGCATGAGCTCCTCGGCCTCCACCTGGGCGTCGAGGAAGAGGTCGCGGCCGGTGATGCCGACGTCGAGGGTTCCCGAGCCCACGTACACCGCGATGTCCCGCGGGCGGAGGAAGAAGAACTCGATCTCGTTCTCGGGGTCGACGAGCACCAGTTCGCGGGTGTCACGGCGCTGGCGGTAGCCGGCTTCGGAGAGCATGGACGAGGCGGCCTCGGAGAGGGCGCCCTTGTTGGGGACTGCTACACGGAGCATGGGGATCTTTCGCTGGTGGAGACGTTCAGGCTGAGGGACGCAGGAACAGGGACGGGCAGGAGCCGCGGGCGGGCGCGTGGGCGCCCGGTGCGGCTACAGATGCTTGTAGACGTCCTCCAGCGTGAGCCCCTTGGCGATCATCAGGACCTGCAGGTGGTAGAGCAGCTGGGAGATCTCCTCCGCGGCCTCCCCTGCGGACTCGTACTCGGCGGCCATCCACACCTCGGCCGCCTCTTCGACGACCTTCTTGCCGATGCCGTGCACGCCCGAGTCGAGCTCGGCCACGGTCCGCGACCCGGTGGGGCGCTCGACCGCCTTGATGCTGAGTTCCTCGAACAGGGAATCAAAGGTTTTCACACCTCCTAGGTTATCGGCTCGCACGGCGGCCGCGGCACGCGGTCCGCATCCTGTGACGGACGCCTCCGTGCTCATCGCTCCGCTGCACGGAGGACGGCGGCCGTCGCCAGGGCTGCCGAGACGGCCTCGTGCCCCTTGTCCTCGGAGGAGCCCGGCAGGCCGGCGCGGTCCAGGCCCTGCTGTTCGGTGTCGCAGGTGAGGACCCCGAAACCGACCGGCACGCCGGTGCTGACGCTGACGTCGGTCAGGCCCGACGTCGCCGCCTGGCACACGTACTCGAAGTGCGGCGTGCCGCCGCGGATGACGACGCCGAGGGCGGCGACGGCGTCGAAGCGGGGGGCGAGGCGCGCGGCGGCGACCGGCAGTTCGAAGCTGCCGGGCACCCGGATCTCCGTCACCTCGGCCCCGGCCTCCGCTGCGGCGCGGCGGGCGCCGTCGAGCAGTCCGTCCATGATCTGCGTGTGCCAGCTCGCGGCGATGATCGCCAGGCGCAGGGGTGCGCCGTCCGGGGTGGTCAGTGCGCTGACGTCGATGCTGGGTGCTCCGTGGCCGCTCATGGTTCTCCTTCGGTTCGTGTACTGCCGGGATGTCTCGGTGGGTGTCGTTCCGGGTCAGGCGGTGGTGCGGTGGTCCTCGCGCGCCCGGACGTGGGCCACGAGGTCCTCGATCGAGACCAGCGGGAGCCGGTGCTCGTCGGCGAAGCGGCGCAGCGCGGGCAGGCGCATCATGTCGCCGTCGTCGTGGACGAGTTCGGCGATGACGGCCGCTGGGCGCTTGCCGGCCAGGACGCTGAGCTCCACGCCGGCCTCGGTGTGCCCGGGCCGTTCGCGGACGCCGCCGGGGGCGGCTCGCAGGGGGAAGACGTGGCCCGGCCGGGTGAGATCCAGCGGGCCGCTGGCCGGATCTGCCAGCACCCTCGCGGTGCGGGCGCGGTCGGCAGCGCTGATGCCCGTGCTCACGCCCGCCGCGGCGTCGCACGAGACCGTGTAGGCCGTGCCCTTGGAGTCCTCGTTGACCGCCGTCATGGGCGGCAGGAGCAGGCGGTCGGCGTCGTCGGAGCGCAGTGGCACGCAGAGCACGCCCGACGTCCAGCGCACCGTCCACCCCACGAGGGCGGGTGTCGCGTCCTCGGCGGCAAAGACCAGGTCGCCCTCGTTCTCGCGGTCCTCGTCATCCACAACGACGACGGCGCGGCCGGCGGCGATGGCGGCGATGGCGTCACGGATCGGGTCGAGGCGCACCGGTGCGCTCTCCGTCATCGGGCACCGCCCGTGGCAGCGTCCCGGCGGGCGTCGACGGCGGCGAAGCCGAGGAGCCGTTCGGCGTACTTCGCGAGCACGTCCATCTCCAGGTTCACTGGATCACCCAGGGCCTTCGCGCCGAGGCCCGTCTCCCGGAGGGTGGTCGGGATGAGCCCCACCTCGAACCACTGCTCGGCGTCCTCGGGCGGACTGACCGCGGTGACGGTCAGGGAGACGCCGTCGATCGCGACCGACCCCTTCTCCGCGGCGTAGCGTCCCAGGCCGGCGGGCAGCCCGAAGCGGAGCCGGTGCCAGGCGCCGAGATCCTCCCGCTCCAGCAGCACCCCGATACCGTCCACGTGGCCCTGGACCACATGGCCGTCGAGGCGCCCGCCCGCCGGGACGCACCGCTCGAGGTTGACCGGCGCGCCGGGCTGCAGGCCGCCCGTGGTGGTGCGGCGCAGGGTCTCCCCCATGACGTCGACGCCCACGCGGCCGCCGTCGAGCGTGACGGCCGTCAGGCAGACGCCGTTGACGGCGATCGACGCGCCCGGCGTGAGGTCACGGCCGGTGTCGGGCGCCTCGAAGACGAGGAGGGCGCTCTCGCCGTCGGGGGTGAGGTCGAGGGAGACGACGCTGCCCTGCTCGGAGACGATTCCTGTGAACACTGGTACTTCCTTCGCGGGTGGTGGGCTGGGATGCCGGGTCAGGAGGGAGCCGGTGGGGGCCCGAGGTGCAGCCGCACGTCGGGACCGAACTGCTGGACGGCGGGACCGCCGGCGTCGTCGAGCGCCCAGCGGACGGCGTCGGTGAGGGTCCCCACGCCGAGGTCGGGGAAGGCCGGGGCGCCGTCGCCGAGGATCAGTGGCGCGACATAGCTGAACAGCTCGTCCACGACTCCGGCCCGGAGGAAGGCGGAGGCGATGCGCGGCCCGCCCTCGACGAGGAGGTGCCGGACGCCGCGGGCGTGGAGCTCGCCGAGGGCCGCGTGGACGTCCCGGGTCTCCAGGTGGAGGAAGCCCTCGCCCCGGACCAGGGCGTCGTCGGGGACGGGGGTGCGCCCCAGGACGACCCGGAGCGTGGGGTGCCGAGCAGGTGCGGCCGCCACGGCGTTCCCGGCGTTCCGCGGCGGGGTGTCCGGGCGGCTATCGACGCGCGCCGTGAGACGCGGATCGTCGGCGAGGACGGTCCCGGTGCCGACGAGGACGGCGTCGGCGAGGGCGCGGATCCGGTGTCCGTCGGCGCGGGCGTCGGCGCCCGTGATCCACTGGCTGGAGCCGTCCCGAGCCGCCACGCGCCCGTCGAGGGACTGGGCGGATTTCAGCGTGACGAAGGGGCGTCGGGCGAGGACGGACGCCGTCCAGCGCTGGTTCAGGTGCCGCGAGCGGACGGCCTCGAGCCCCCCGACGCAGTCCACGCCGGCCGTCCGCAACCGCCGTGCCCCGCCGGCGGCAGCACCGTTGACGTCGTCGGCCGCGTAGACCACACGGGCCACGCCGGCCTCGATGAGCGCCTCGCTGCAGGGGCCGGTCCGGCCGGTGTGGTTGCACGGCTCCAGGGTGACAACCATGGTGGCGCCCCTGGAGTCGTTGCCGCGCCGCCGGGCGTCGGCGAGGGCGGCGGGCTCCGCGTGCGGCGTGCCCGCCCCGCGGTGATGCCCTTCTCCCAGGACGGTGCCGTCGGCGGCGAGCAGGACGGCACCCACCAGGGGGTTGGCGCCGCGCACCCCACGGCCCGCGAGGTCCAGGCCGCGCAGCATCGCGGTCGCCTCCGCGGCGGACGTGCCGGTGTCGGACCCGGTGCTCATCGCAGCGTCGGATCCGGGAGGAGGGTCTCGATGCGCGGCTTCCCGGCGGCCTGGGCGCGCGCCCACACGAAGAAGCCGACGAGGGTGAAGGCGCCGTAGAACAGGTACATGAAGGCGCTGGCATAGTAGCCCGCGCTGAACAGCAGGGGAACGCCGACGATGTCGACGGCGACCCACACGAGCCAGAACTCCACCCAGCCCTTGGCCATCCCGTAGGTGGCGAGCAGGGATCCGACGAAGGTCCAGGCGTCAGCCCACACGGGCTCGTAGGAGCCGAGCATGCGGAACAGGGGGGTCACGGCGAAGGTGCCCACGATCATGAAGGAGACCATCCCCAGGCGCGCCCTCGTCCCGGCCCAGTGGGGTTCGACGGCCCGGCCGGTCTGGTCGCGGCCCTCGCGCCACCGGCGCCACCCGTAGATCGAGACGGCGATGAACATGACCTGCCGGCCGGCCTGTCCCAGCAGATTGGCGGCGCTCGCGGCGCCGAAGAGGGATCCGAGGAAGACGGTGAGGAGCAGCACGTTGCCGATGATCCCGACCGGCCAGGCCCACACGCGCCGGCGCATGCCGCCGAGGGCGCTGAGGAGACCGAAGACGTTGCCCACCACTTCGCGCAGCAGGAGGGACCCGTTGCCTACGGGGATGCGGGCCTCGAAGAGCCACTGCAGAAAGTCCATGCCGATCCTTCACCGAGTCGACGGCTCCGGGCAACGGCAGCAGGAGAGACCTCCCGTCGCGGCTGCTGCCACGACAGATGCCGCGGCCCGGCGAAGGGCAGCGGCAAGTCCCTGCTGTTCGTGCTTCTCCCATCCAGACTTTAACTGTCGGTCCCGGAATTCCACCGGCTCAACCGCCGCCGTCCCGCGGGTGCGGGACGTTGAGCGGGTCGCGGACTATCACCGCCGGTTCGGACTTACACCGACCCCGGAGCACGTACTCCGAGGATTATTCCACAGCCCCACGGCGGCTGCCGGTGATCGGTCACAATTCGTCCGACAGCGAAGCGGCGCGGAGGCGTCCACCGAGTGCATCCACCGGGGGCATCTCCGGGTACAGCTGTGGCGGGTGTCAGCGATCCGCACCCGCCACGACTGCACGCCTCCGGAGGGGAGCCGGAGGTCAGCCCTCGGCGGCCTTCGGCGTCGCGTCGGTCTTCGGCTTGGCGTCGACGCCGGCCTCCCTGCGCTGCTGCGCGGTGATGGGCGCCGGGGCCGCGGTCAGGGGGTCGAAGCCGCCGCCGGACTTCGGGAATGCGATGACGTCGCGGATGGAGTCGGTGCCCGCGAGGAGCGAGACCACCCGGTCCCAGCCCAGGGCGATCCCGCCGTGCGGAGGCGCGCCGTACTTGAAGCCCTCGAGCAGGAATCCGAACTTCTCCTGTGCTTCCTCCTTGCTGATGCCCATGACCGCGAACACGCGTTCCTGGACGTCGCGCTGGTGAATTCGGATGGATCCGCCGCCGAGCTCGTTGCCGTTGCACACGATGTCGTAGGCGTAGGCGACGGCGTTCTCCGGATCGGTGTCGAACGTGTCGAGGAACTCGGGCTTCGGGGAGGTGAAGGCGTGGTGGACAGCCGTCCACGCGCCACCCCCGACGGCGACGTCGCCCGCGGCGACCGCGGCGGAGGCAGGTTCGAACATGGGCGCGTCGACGATCCACACGAACGCCCAGTCACCCTCGGCGATGAGCCCCGTGCGCCGGCCGATCTCGACCCGGGCGGCACCGAGGATGGCGCGCGACGACGACCGGTCACCGGCCGCGAAGAAGATGCAGTCGCCCGGGTTCGCCCCGGTCGCGGCGGCCAAGCCCTCGCGCTCGGCGTCGGTGAGGTTCTTGGCGACGGGGCCGCGGAGGCTGCCGTCGTCGTCGATGAGGACGTAGGCGAGGCCTTTCGCCCCGCGCTGCTTCGCCCATTCCTGCCAGGCGTCCAGCTGTCGGCGTGGCTGGGATGCCCCACCGGGCATGACGACGGCACCGACATAGGGGGCCTTGAAGACGCCGAAGCCGGTGTCCTTGAAGAACTCGGTCAGCTCGGTGAGCTCGAGCCCGAAGCGGAGATCCGGCTTGTCCGAGCCGTATCTGGCCATCGCCTCGGCATAGGTCATGCGGCGGATGGGTAGGGGGATCTCGACGTCGATGAGCTTCCAGAGCGCGGCGACGAGCTGCTCGCCGAGGGCGATGATGTCGTCCTCCTCCACGAAACTGGCCTCGATGTCGAGCTGGGTGAACTCGGGCTGGCGGTCCGCCCGGAAGTCCTCGTCGCGGTAGCAGCGGGCCAGCTGGTAGTACTTCTCGAACCCGCCGACCTGCAGGAGCTGCTTGAACAGCTGCGGGGACTGCGGGAGGGCGTACCAGGAGCCGGGCGCGAGGCGCGCGGGCACGAGGAAGTCGCGGGCACCCTCGGGCGTGGAGCGTGTCAGGGTGGGGGTCTCGATCTCCACGAACCCGTCCGCGTGCAGCAGCTCGCGGGCAATCCGACTGGCCTCGGACCGGAGGCGCAGGTTGGCCTGGGGGCCCGGGCGGCGGAGGTCGAGGTAGCGGTGGCGCAGCCGTGCCTCCTCGCCCACCTCGACGTGCTCGTCGATCTGGAACGGCAGGGGGTCCGAGGTGTTGAGGATGGTCACGGTGTGTGCGATGACCTCGATGGCGCCGGTGGGGAGGGCCGGGTTCTCGTTGCCCTCGGGGCGCTGCTGGACCTCGCCGACGATCTGCAGGACGTACTCGTTGCGCAGGGACGAGAAGACGTCCTCCTCGCGGACGACGACCTGCGCGACGCCGGAGGCATCCCGGAGGTCGAGGAACGCGACACCGCCGTGATCCCGGCGACGGGCGACCCATCCCGCCAGGGTGACCGTTTGTCCTACGTGCTCGGGCCGAAGCGAGCCGAGTTCATGCGTGCGGAGCACAGCATTCCTTCCCACAGTTCGATGAGTCGCAGGCGAGCTCGCCTGCCTAGAGTTGGTGCAAACCCGTCCAACTTTACCGGTCCGGTTCGGACCGGCCGGACAGCCCGTCCGCGACCACCGCGCGGCGGGACCATACCGTGCCGGAGCCACCGGGTTCCCGGACCGTCGAGGAGGACCATGACCCAGCCCCCGGGACTGCGCCGCGCGATGGGCGGCTTCGATGCCACCACGGTCGGTGTCGGCGCGATGATCGGTGCCGGCGCCTTCGTCGTCTTCTCGCCCGCCAGTGCCTCGGCGGGGGTGTTGCTGCCCCTCGCGGTCGTCATCGCCGGCTTCGTCGCCTACTGCAACGCCGCGGCGACAGCCTCGCTCGCTGTCCATTACCCCTCCAGCGGAGGGACCTACGTGTACGGCCGGGAGCAGCTCGGGCACTGGCCCGGGTTCCTCGCCGGGTGGGGGTTCGTCACCGGCAAACTGGCGTCCTGCGCGGCGATGGCCCTCACATTCGGCCTGTATGCGGCACCGGGTGCGGAGAAGGCAGCTGCCGTGGCCGCCGTCGTCGGGTTGACGGTGGTGAACCTCCTCGGGGTCACGCGGACGGCCCTCGCGACGCGCGCGGTCGTCTCGCTCGTCGTGCCGGTCCTGGCGTTCGTCGTCGTCGTGGCGTTCACCGCTCCCGCAGCCCCCGCGGCCGTCGCCGGGTCCGACGTCCCCGGCGGGCCGGGCGGCGTCCTGCAGGCCGCGGCCCTGCTCTTCTTCGCCTTCGCCGGCTACGCGCGTATTGCGACCATGGGCGAGGAGGTGCGGGAACCCCGCCAGAACATCCCGAGGGCGATCTTCGGTGCCCTCGGGTTCACCCTCGTGCTGTACCTGCTCCTGGCGCTCTCACTGCTTCATGCGCTCGGCCCGGAGGCGCTCGCCGCGTCGACGGCGCCGTTGCTGGACGTCGTCGACGCCGGGGCACGGCCGGATGGGGCCGCCGGAGTGCTGAACGCCGTGGTCGTCGGGGCGGCGGCGCTCGCGAGTCTCGGTGCGCTGCTCGCCCTGATCGCCGGCGTGGGCCGCACGAGCCTCGCGATGGCTCGCGCCAGGGATCTTCCGGTGGTGCTCTCGCGTATCTCGACGCGTTTCGGGGTGCCGTGGGCGGCGGATGTCGCGACCGCCGTCGTCGTCGTGGTGCTGCTGCTCGCCACTGACGTCCTGACCGTCGTCGGGTTCTCCAGCTTCGGGGTGCTCGTGTACTACGCGATCGCGAACATCTCCGCTTTCACGCTCGCCGACCGGCAGTGGTACGCCCCGCGCTGGCTCAACGCCGTCGGCGCGGTGGCCTGCATGGTACTCGCCGTCACGCTGCCGGCGACGTCGGTGCTGACCATGCTCGCAGTGCTCGCAGCCGGGGTCGCCGTGCGGGCTGTGGTCCTGGCCCGACGCAGGCGCACGGTCTGAGGGACCACGGCCGACCATCCGGTCGCGTGCAGGCGTGCACGCGGCGCGGCGGTGCAGACCCGCGGTGACGTTCCGCCGGGTCTGCACGCCCGCCGCGGCGGTCCGGCCCGCTGGGCCTCAGGCGCGGGCGACGACGGGCCGGAGGTCATCGGCCGGGGGTGTCCAGGAGGACGGGTCGGCTGCGACCTGGTCGCCCGACCGGATGTCCTTCACCTCGTGCGTGCCGTCGGTGGAGGTGAACCAGACGAACGGGATGCCGCGGCGGTCCGCGAACTTGATCTGCTTCCCGAACTTCTCGGCCGTCGCGGCCACCTCGGCGGAGATGCCGCGGCCCCGGAGCGCCGTCGCGACGTCCTGGGCCTGCGACCAGGCGTCGTCGTCCGCGAGCGTCACCAGGACCGCCGTCGGGACCCCGCGCGAGACCGTCGCGAAGCCCTGGCTGAGGATCCGCGAGACGATCCGGGTGACGCCGATGGACAGACCGACGCCGGGGAAGGTGCGGTTGCCCTTGCGGGCGAGCGCATCGTAGCGGCCGCCGGAGCAGATGGAGCCGAGCCCCTCGTGCCCGTCGAGCACCGTCTCGTAGACCGTCCCGGTGTAGTAGTCGAGCCCGCGGGCGATGCTGAGGTCCGCGACCACCCGGCCCGGCGCACGCCGCGACGCCTCCCCCACGACCTGCCGGAGCTCCTCGAGCCCCTCCTCGAGGAGCTCGTTCGTGACGCCGAGCTCACGGACCCGCTCCACGAAGGACGTGTCGGGGGTACGGATCCCGGCGAGGTCGAGGGCCAGGCGCACCTGCTTCTCGTCCGCTCCTACCTCGTCGCGCAGCAGCGCGCCTACCTTCTCCGGGCCGATCTTCTCGAGCTTGTCGATGCTGCGCAGCACCGCCGCCGTGTCGGTGAGCCCGATCGCCCGGTAGAACCCCTCCGCGAGCTTCCGGTTGTTCACGCGCAGGGTGAAGTCGGGGATGGGCAGGGCGCCGAGCGCCTCGACGACGGCGAGGGCCAGCTCGACGTCGTACCGGAACGGGAGCGTGCCGTCACCGACGACGTCGATGTCCGCCTGCGTGAACTCACGGGCGCGCCCCTCCTGCGGCCGCTCGCCGCGCCAGCACTTCTGGATCTGGAAGCGGCGGAAAGGGAAGGCGAGGTGACCGGCGTTCTCGACGACATAGCGTGCGAACGGCACGGTGAGGTCGTAGTGGAGCGCCAGGCCGCTCTCGGAGGCGGACGCCTCGTCGGCCTGCAGGCGGGAGACCGCGTAGACCTCCTTGTCGATCTCACCCTTGCGGAGGAGGTGGTCCACCGTCTCGACGGCGCGTGTCTCGATGCTGGAGAACCCGTGGAGCTCGAACGTGCGCTGCAGCACCTCGAGCACGTGGAGCTCGACCAGGCGCTCCTCCGGGAGCCATTCGGGAAAGCCTGACAGTGATGCCTTGCGGGCCATGCGGGGGATCTCCTCCTGCGCGGGGTTTCCGGTCCTCGTCCCGACGACGGGACGGTCCGGTTCTGCGGCCTCAATCCTAGGTGCAGGGCACCCCCCGCGGGAAAAGTCCGGGCCCGACGGCGACTGCCGGCTCTGCCCGGCACGCGTACCTCCCGCGATGCCGTGGAACCCTCCCGCCATGCCGCGGAACACAGGCCAGTGGGTAAAGTAGCCTCAGGGCAGGTTCCCGGTAGTGACGTCGGGGCGGGGTGCGTAGCGAGACCGGCCGGAAGGCACGTCCCGCCGTTGCCCTGTCGGTGTGAGCGATAGACTCCGAGACCCTGCACGAAATGGCCGTGGCGCGGTTCACGACCATCCGACGAGCGAAAGACTTCTAGCGGTGACAGACAGTCAGCAATCCGACGACACGACCATCGGCCAGGACTCGCAGCGGGACGCTGCGGCAGGCGACGGTACCGATGCAGCACCCGTAGCGGCAGGACCCGGAGCAGGAGCAGAGGAATCCCCACGGGCAGACCAGGCGTCGGCAGACCACGCAGCGGCGCCGGTCGACCCGACGCCGGCCGACGAGGCCCCAGCCGAACTGGCAGCCGCTCCCGCCCATGAGGCCCCGGCGGAACACGCAGCCCCCGCGGACGCGCCGGTCGACACCCTGCCGGTCGCCGTCGACGAGGCTTCGGCAGAGCAGGCAGCCGACGAGGCACCGGCAGAGCAGGCAGCCGACGAGGCACCGGCAGACCAGGCCGCCCACGCGGATGCTCCGGAGGATGAGGCTCCGGCCCCGGCCCACGCTGCCGTGGAGACTCCGCCGGTCGCCGCCGAGGCAGCGCCGGTCAGCACGCCCACTCCCCCGCTGTCCGCTCCCCGCCCGCCGCTTCCGACGACGATGGCCCCGCGCCCGCTGAAGAAGGCCGCGACGCCGGTGGCGGCCCCCGTCGCCCACAGCACCCCCCTCGCCGAGGCCGGCAGGTTCGCGCGCGTCGAGGAGGACGGCCACGTCTTCCTGCTCGTCGAGGGCGAGGAGCATCCGGTCGGCCAGTACCCGGACGCGACGCGCGAGGAGGCCCTCGCGTACTTCGTGCGCAAGTACGACGACGTCGTCAGCCAGGTGGCACTCCTCGAGCAGCGGGTGCAGGCCAAGGCACCGGCGTCGGACATGGCGAAGACGGCCAAGCACCTGCGCGCGCAGATCGGTGAACGCAAGGTGGTCGGCGACGTTCTCGCTCTCGAGGCGCGCATCGACGCGCTGCTGGAGGCCATCGCCGGCCTGGAGAAGGCCGAGCGGGCCGTCCACGACGCACTGAAGGCCAAGGAACTCGCGGCCCGCGAGGCCATCGTGGCGGAAGCGGAAGAGCTCGCCGGCCGCGACCCGTCCACCGTGCAGTGGAAGGCCAGCAGCACCCGGATGAACGAGCTGTTCGAGCTCTGGAAGGCTGCCCAGAAGAACGGACCGAGGCTGGGCCGAGGGACGGAGGACGCGCTCTGGAAGCGCTTCCGCTCTGCCCGTACCATCTTCGACCGCCACCGCCGTGCCTACTTCTCGCAGCTGGACAGTGACAACGCCGAGGCCAAGCAGGCCAAGGAAGCCCTGATCAAGCGTGCAGAGCAGCTGTCCGGGTCGACGGACTGGGGCCACACCGCGGCCGAGTACCGGCACCTGATGGACGAATGGAAGGCCTCCAAGCGCGCCAGCCGCAAGGACGACGACGCGCTGTGGGCCCGCTTCCGCGCCGCCCAGGACCGTTTCTTCGAGGCCCGCAAGGCCGCGAACGAAGCCGTCGACGAGGAGTACGCAGGCAATCTCGTGGCCAAGGAAGCACTGCTGAAGGAAGCCCAGCAGATCCTGCCGATCAGGGACCTCGCCTCCGCGAAGAAGGCGCTGCAGTCCGTCCGCGACCGCTGGGACGAGGCGGGCAAGGTGCCGCGCGCCGACATGGGGCGTATCGACGCCGGTCTCCGCAAGGTGGAGGACGCCGTCAGGGCCGCCGACGACGAGCACTGGACCAAGACGAACCCGGAGACCAAGGCGCGTACGAACAGCGCCCTGAGCCAGCTCGAAGCGACGATCGCCCAGCTCAAGGACGACCTCGCCGCCGCCGAACGCGCCGGTGATGCGAAGAAGATCGCCACGGCCCGGGAAGCACTGGCAGCCCGGGAACAGTGGCTCGACATGCTGCAGAAGTCGGCCCAGGACTTCTCCTAGCGCAGCGTCCGCACGCGGCGGAAGCCCTCCGGCACCCTTGTCCACATCGGCGCCGGAGGGCTTTTCCGTGGGCGGGGCAGTCCCCATGCTGAGGTGATGGCCCCCCTGCACAGCACCTCCGTCGCAGCTCCTCCCGAGCGGTACCCGGGAGCGCTGCACCCTCCGGTCACCTCGACCGGCGGCGCGCTCTTCCACGCGGGGGACATCTTCACGTCCCCGGAACTGCAGGCCATGCGTCTCGAGGGCCTCGTGCGTCTCGTGATCGGTGGGTCCTACCTCCGGAGCGACTTCCGGGAGAATCCCGCCATCCGCGCGCAGGCCGCGGCCCGGAGCATCCCTTCGTCGGTACGGCCGAGGGTCGCACTGGGCCGGTCCTGCGCGGCCTGGGTCTACGGGTGCGCATCTCCACCGGCCGTGATCAGCCTCGTGACGGACCACCGGCGTCGGACCACGGCACTGCCGCCGTTCACCCCCGCCGTCATGCATCAGGTGGCCCTCGGACCGTTCGACGTCAACAGGGTTGGCGGGGTGCCCGTGACCACGCCGCTCCGCACGGCCCTGGACATCGCGGTGCATGGCGAGGACCGCGACGCGGTGGGCATCCTGCGGGCGATTGGCGGGGACCGGAGCCTGGACTGCCCGCTCCGCCTCGTGGAGGCCGCGCTCGTCAATGCGTCCCGGGTGCCCGGGAAGACCCGTGCCCTGTCGAGGGTGCGGGCCGCCCGGCGCCCGGCGGACCACGGAGGACGGGACCCCACACGGTGAGGCGCCCACGGGACGCCGGAGGGACAGGCCCCGGAGCCGCGGTCGCCCGGTTCCGCCGTCAGGGTCGGCGCTGCGAGCCGGTGGTCCGGTAGACGTCGAACACGCCGTCGATGCGCCGGACGGCACTGAGGACGTGGCTGAGGTATTTGGGGTCGCCCATCTCGAACGCGAAGCGGGACATCGCCACCCGGTCCGAGGACGTGTTCACGTTGGCGGCGAGGATGTTCACGTGGTTCTCGGCGAGCACGCTCGTGACGTCGGAGAGGAGGCTCTTGCGGTCGAGGGCCTCGACCTGGATCTCGACGAGGAACACGCTCGACTGCGTCGGAGCCCAGTCCACCGGAACGATGCGGTCCGGCTGGTCGCGCAGCTCCTGCACATTCCGGCAGTCGTTCCGGTGCACGGAGACACCCGAGCCGCGCGTAACGAACCCGATGATGGGATCGGGCGGGACGGGGGTGCAGCAGCGGGCCAGCTTCACCCAGACGTCGCCGACACCGCGGACGGTCACGCCGGAGTCGGAGAACTTGGGCCGCCGGGGCTGGGTGGCCACGACGGTCTCCGCGATGCTCTCCTCGGCACCCTCGTGCCCGCCCATCAGGGCGACGAGGTGCTCGATCACGTTCTGGGCGGAGGTGTGCCCGTCACCGACGGCGGCGTACAGGGCCGAGATGTCCTGGTGGTGGAGTTCCTCCGCCACGGTCATCAGGGCGGTGTGCGTCATCATGCGCTGCAGGGGCAGGTTCTGCTTGCGCATGGCGCGCGTCAGCAGGTCCTTGCCCTTGTCCACGGCTTCCTCGCGCCGCTCCTTCGTGAACCACTGCCGGATCTTGTTCCGGGCGCGCGGGCTCTTGACGAAGCCCTGCCAATCCTGGCTCGGACCCGCCCCCTCGGCCTTCGAGGTGAAGATCTCCACCGAGTCCCCGTGATTGAGGGCGCTGTTGAGGGGGACGAGTTTCCCGTTGACCCTCGCCCCGATGGTCCGGTGACCCACCTCGGTGTGCACCGCGTAGGCGAAGTCCACCGGCGTCGACCCGGCCGGCAACGCCATCACCTCGCCCTTGGGGGTGAAGACGAAGACCTCCGCGGCATTGATCTCGAACCGCAGGGAGTCGAGGAATTCGTTCGGGTCCGAGGTCTCCTGCTGCCAGTCCACGAGGCTGCGCAGCCACCCCATGTCCCCACCGTCCTGCGCCTCGAGCTGCCGGCCACCGCTCTTGTACTTCCAGTGGGCGGCGACGCCGTACTCGGCGCGGCGATGCATGTCGTGGGTCCTGATCTGGATCTCGACGGGCTTGCCTCCCGGACCGATCACGGTGGTGTGCAGCGACTGGTACATGTTGAACTTCGGCATCGCGATGTAGTCCTTGAACCGCCCGGGCAGGGGGTTCCAGCGCGAGTGCAGGGAGCCGAGGGTCGCATAGCAGTCCCGGACACTGTCCACCAGGACGCGCACGCCCATCAGGTCGTGGATGTCGTCGAAGTCCTTACCGCGGACGATCATCTTCTGGTAGATGGAGTAGTAGTGCTTGGGCCGCCCCGTGATCGTCGCCTTGATCTTGACGGTACGGAGATCCTCGTCGATCTGGTTCCGGACGAGGCTGAGATGCTTCTCGCGCTCGGGGGTCCTGTCCCCCACCATGCGGACGATCTCCTCGTACACCTTGGGGTGCAGGGCCGCGAAGGACAGGTCCTCGAGCTCCCACTTGATGGTGTTCATGCCCAGCCGGTGGGCGAGCGGGGCGAAGATCTCGAGGGTCTCGCGTGCCTTCTTCGCGGAGGAGGCGGGCGAGACGAAGCGCCAGGTGCGGGCGTTGTGCAGCCGGTCGGCGAGTTTGATGACGAGGACCCGGATGTCCTTCGCCATCGCGACGACCATCTTCCGGACCGTCTCGGCCTGCGCCGCGTCACCGAAGGAGACCTTGTCGAGCTTGGTCACGCCGTCGACGAGCATGGCCACCTCGGGCCCGAAATCGCGCTTGAGCTCCTCGAGCGTATACGAGGTGTCCTCGACGGTGTCGTGAAGCAGGGCCGCCGCGAGCGTGGTACCGGTCATGCCCAGTTCGGCGAGGATGGTCGCGACGGCGACGGGATGGGTGATGTACGGGTCGCCGCTCTTGCGCGTCTGCCCCTCGTGGCTGCGCTCGGCGACGAGGTAGGCCCGCTGGATGAGGTCGAGGTCCTCCTTCGGGTTGTTGGCCCGGACCGTCCGCAGGAGCGGCTCGAGGACGGGCGAGTAGCCGGAGGACCCACGACCGGTGAGCCGGGCGATGCGCGCGCGGGTCCGCCCGCGCCTGCCGGGTGCCACCTGGTCGGCGCTCGTCGCGGACGGCGCGGAGGTCGGAGATTCGGGCTGCACGAGTCCGCGGGACGCTGCGGGTCGCACGGCGTCCGTGGCGATCGGACCCTGCCCGCCCGCCCCGGGCGCGCCCGGGCCGCCGTCCGGCCCTGCCGTGGGCTTCACCGCTTCAGCCATGTGCCATCCCTCAATCTCGATCCCGGGCCCGTCGAGGACCCGCGATGCCACCGGTCATGCGACGGTCCAATTCTAGCCGTGCGGAGAACGGCATCGGCCCCAGGGGACCCGGACGGGCCGCCTGCGGCCGATGCCGGTGCCGGGGCGGTGGTCCGCTCAGGCGGGAACTGCCTGGGCGCGCCGCGCGTGCACCCGCTCCTCCTGCTGCTTCAGTTCGGGTTCGTTGAGCCGGAGCGCGGCGTAGAGCGGCGCGGCGATGAAGATGGTGCCCAGGGTGCCGAGGATGATGCCGATGAACAGGGCGAGGGAGAGGTCCTGGAGGGTACCGGCGCCGAGCAGGAAGGCCCCGATGAACAGGATCGAGGCGACCGGGAGGATCGCGACGACGGAGGTGTTGATGGACCGGACGAGCGTCTGGTTCACCGCGAGGTTGACCTGTTCGGCGAAGGTCCGCTCCGTGGAGGTCTTGATGTCCGCGGTGTTCTCGCGGATCTTGTCGAACACCACCACGGTGTCGTAGAGCGCGTAGCTCAGGATCGTCAGGAAGCCGATGATGGCCGACGGCGTGACCTCGAAGTCGCTCAGCGAGTAGAGCCCGGCGGTGACGACCATGACCACCACCAGGGCGGCCATCGCGGCGAGTGCCATTTTCCAGGTGCGGAAGTAGAGCGCCATGAGGATCGCGGCCAGGAGGACGAAGACCCCGAATCCGATGAGGGCCTGCCGGCTGACGTCCTCACCCCATGTGGGGCCCACGTAGCTCGAGGTGACCTCGTCCTGACCGACCCCGTACCCGCTTGCCAGGTTGTCCCGCACGCTCAGCGTCTGGTCGTCCGAGAGGCGCTCCGTCTGGACGCGCATGGTGTCGCCCGCGATGTTGGTGACGCGCGGGACGGCTTCGGGGACGACGTCGGTCACGGCCCGTTCGCCGATCGCGGGATCCGTGTCCTGCGTGGAGGAGACGGTGAACTCCGAGCCGCCCCGGAAGTCGATGCCGAGGTTGAAGCCGCCCTTGACCACGGGGATGATGATCGAGATCAGGAGGGCGATACCGGCGATGAGGAACCAGAGGTTCCGCTTGCCGACGAAGGGGTAGGAGCGTTTCCCCGAGTACAGCTCGTTGCCGAAGGTGGCGAAGTTCGTGCGGCTCATTCGTTGGTCTCTTTCTGGGTGGAACCGGTGCGGCCCGCGAGGGCCTTCTGCTGTTCCGCACGGCGACGCTCGGCGATGGTCAGGCGGCGCTCGGCCTCGGCCGAGGCACCCTTGTTCTTGGTCCGCGCGACGGCGACCGGCTTGACCGTGCCCTCGCCCGGCTGGCGGAGGCGCCCGGCGCCCCGGTACAGCGGGATGCCGCCGAGCCGGCTCGGATCGAGGCCGGACCAGGGGTGGCCCTCACCGAAGAACTTCGTCCTCGCGAGGAGGCGGAGGACCGGGTGGGTGAAGAGGAAGACGACGATGAGGTCGGCGATCGCGGTGAGACCGAGCGTGAACGCGAACCCGCGGACGTTGCCGACGGCGACGAAGTAGAGCACGAGCGCGGCCAGCAGGTTCACGGCCTTCGAGGCGAGCACGGTGCGCTTGGCCCGCCGCCAGCCGTTCTCGACGGCGGAGACGAGACCGCGCCCCTCGCGGAGCTCGTCGCGGATGCGTTCGAAGTAGACGATGAACGAGTCGGCGGTCTGGCCGATGGCGACGATGAGGCCGGCGACGCCGGCGAGCGAGAGACGGTAGTTCTCCGTCCAGCCGAGGATGCAGATGGCCAGATAGGTCAGGACGCCGGCGACGACGAGCGAGGCGATGGTGACCAGGCCGAGGAGCCGGTACTGGAACATCGAGTAGGCGGCGACGAGGAGGAGGCCGATGAGCCCCGCGATGAGCCCGAGGCGCAGCTGATCGGCGCCCAGCGTGGCGGAGATCTGCTGTTCGCTCTGGATCTCGAAGCTGATCGGCAGCGCGCCGTACTTCAGCTGCTCCGCGAGGGCCGCCGCGGACTCCTCCGTGAAGTTTCCGCTGATCTGGGGGTTGCCGTCGGGGATGACGGCGTTGGTCGTCGGCGCGGACACGATCCGGCCGTCGAGGACGATCGCGAACTGGTTGCGCGGGTCGCCCTCACCGAGTGCGTAGAGGCGCTCGGTGACCTCGCGGAAGGTCTCGGTGCCCTCGTCGTTGAAGTCGATGTTCACGGCCCAGCTGTTGAGCGCCTGGCCGCCCTGGCTGCGTTGCAGCCCGTAGCTCGCCGTGGTGATGTCGGTGCCCGGCACCTCCACGGGGCCGAGGATGTACTTGCCCTGGGTGTCCGGTTCGCACGCGACCATCGGCTCGTCGGCCGGCGCGGGCTCCTCAGCCGGCTCCAGCGCTGCCGGGTCGAGGCAGTTGAGGGCCTCGAACTCCTGGTACAGCTCGGGGGTGATCCAGTTCGGATCGCTCGCGTTCTGCGGCTCGGCGGCCGGCGTCGGCAGCTGGTCCTCGGGCGTCGGGGTCTCGGCGGCCGGGGCCTGGCCGGGCCCGCCGGCGAGGACGGGGCGGAACTCCATCTGGGCCGACGCCTGGATGAGGTCGCGTGTCTGTGCGTCGGGGGTACCGGGCAGCGAGACGATCACGTTCTGGCCGGACTGCGTGCTGATCTCGGCTTCCGCGACACCGGATCCGTCGACGCGCTGGCGGATGATCTCCACTGCCTGGTCGAGCTGTTCGGGGGTGATCTCGCTGCCGTCCTGGACCCGGGGGGCCAGGATCATCTGGGTGCCGCCCTCGAGGTCGAGGGCCAGGCGCGGGCTCCAGCTCGCGGTGCTCCAGTGGGCGCCCGCTCCCAGCAGGGTGGCGAGGAGTGCTGTCAGTACGCCCAGCCAGACGAGTGTCCGCTTGGCTGCCGTCCCGGGACCGGTACGAGGCATGGTGAGAAGTCCTTATGCAGTGGCGCGACGGGTGCGCCGGTGGATCGTGGGGGCGCCGGTCCGCGGACCGGCGCCCTACGGAATGCTAGTTGTCCGGGTTCGCTTTGGGGTCGCGGGCGTTGCGCGCGTCGCGGTTTTCCCGCTGCGCCTCCCGGTCCAGGCGCGCCAGCGTCTCGTCGGGCGTCTCGACGCCGGAGGTGGATCCCGGAGCGCCGGCGGCGGTGGACCCACCGGCGGGGCGGCGGTCGACGCCGTCGATCGAGGACACGTCGTCGGGCGCCACGACGCCGTCCAGGTCGTCGCGATCGGCCCGGTCCGCCCGGTCGGCGACGGCGGGGTCCGCGTCCTCGGCGGCGACGGCGGGTTCCTGCTGGACCACCTTGGCGAGCGCCTGCGTGTGGACCGTGGCGAAGGTGCCCGGCGACAGTTCGAGGACGGCCTTGTTGTTGTCCTGGTCGATCGAGACGATGGTGCCGTAGAGACCGAACTGGGTCATGACCTCGGTACCGGGTTCCATCTGCGTCCGGATGTCCCTGACCTGCTGCTGCGCCTTCCGCTGCCTGCGGAACATGGTGAAGATGAGGAAGGCCAGAGCCAGCGGGAGCAGCAGGCTGAAGATGTCGAAGCCGCCGGACTGACCGGTGGTGGGTTGGGCGACTACATGTGCAAGCACTGGAGATCCGTTCCTGGGGATGGGGTGTGGTGGCAGGACTGTGCCGCGGCACACATCGTGAGACACCAGTGTAGAGCCGTTTCCTGAGCGTCCAGCGTCAGGACTCCGGCTGGGACCAGCTGTCGGTGGCCGTGTCCGTGGCCAGCAGGTCCTCGGGGGTCACGGAGAACAGGTCCTCGGGCATCGCGGCAGCCACGGTGGCGGGCATCTCGATCCCCAGGTGCCGCCACGCGGCCGCGGTCGCGATGCGTCCTCGCGGCGTGCGCCCGAGCATGCCCTCGCGGACCAGGTAGGGTTCGGCGACGGTCTCGACCGTCTCCGGTTCCTCACCCACGGCGATCGCGAGGGTCGACAGCCCCACGGGTCCGCCGTTGAACTTGGTGATGAGCGCGGTGAGCACCAAGCGGTCCAACCGGTCGAGGCCCCGTGCGTCCACCTCGTACATGTCCAGCGCGGCACTCGCGGACCGGGCGTCGATGAGGTCCACGCCGTGTACCAGGGCCCAGTCGCGGACGCGCCGGAGCAGCCGGTTGGAGATGCGCGGTGTGCCCCGGGACCGGCCGGCGATCTCCGCGAACGCGGCGGAGTTGACCTTCATGTCCATGAGCATGGCCGAGCGCCGGAGCACGAGCTCGAGCTCCTCGGTGGAGTAGAACTCGAGGTGTCCGGTGAAGCCGAAGCGGTCACGGAGCGGGCCGGGCAGGAGCCCCGCGCGGGTCGTGGCGCCGACGAGTGTGAAGGGCGGCAGCTCCAGTGGGATCGCCGTGGCCCCGGGCCCCTTGCCGACGATGATGTCGACGCGGAAGTCCTCCATGGCCATGTAGAGCATCTCCTCGGCGGGCCGGGACATGCGGTGGATCTCGTCGAGGAAGAGCACCTCGCCCTCGGTGAGGGAGGAGAGGATCGCCGCGAGGTCGCCGGCGTGCTGGATGGCGGGCCCGGACGTGATGCGCAGCGGCGCGTTCATCTCGGCCGCGATGATCATGGCGAGGGTCGTCTTGCCGAGGCCGGGAGGACCGGACAGGAGCACGTGGTCCGCGCTGCGCCCGCGCAGGCGGGATGCCTCCAGGACGAGTGAGAGCTGCCGGCGCACGCGCTTCTGACCCACGAAGTCGTCGAGGTTCTTCGGCCGGAGCGCCGCCTCGACGGCGCGGTCCTCGGGATCGGCGGCCGGCGCGACGAGCGGCGCCTCCTGCGGCCCGTCGCTCATGTGCCCACCGTCGTCCGGGCCGAGCTGCGGGCGCCGTCCTGGCCGAGCCGACGCAGCGTGAGTTTCAGGATCTGGCCCACGTCACCGGTTGCGGCGACCTCGGGCGCCTCGTCGACGGCGGCGTCGATCGCCGCGCCGGCGTCCTTCTCGGACCAGCCGAGGCCCATCATGGCAGTGAGGACCTGGCCCTGCCAGGTCTGCTTGGGCACCCCGGGCTTCGCGTCGAGCGGGACCAGTTTGCCGGCGAGCTCGAGCACGATCCGCCGGGCACCCTTGGGGCCGATCCCCGACACCTTGCTGAACGCCTTGTCGTCACCCGACGACGCGGCGATGCGGATGGCGTCGGGCGTGTGCACGGCGAGGACGGCGAGTGCCAGGCGGGGCCCCACACCGCTGACCGCCAGGAGCGTCTCGAAGACCTCGCGCTGGTCGGCGTCCTCGAAGCCGAAGAGCGTCATCGAGTCCTCACGGACGATCATGGCCGTGGCAAGGCTGGCCTGCTCCCCCATGCGGAGTCCGGCGAGGGTCTGGGGGGTCGCCTGGACCTGCATGCCGAAGCCGTTGACGTCGAGGACGGCGGAGTGCAGGCCCACGTGGGTCACTGTTCCGCGCAGGGAACTGATCATGAAGGGCTCCAAAGGCACTTGCGGGGCGGGACCGCCGGGCGTCCACCCGACGTCGAACATACGTTCTAATGCTCTACGGTACCGGTGTCCCGCGGCGGGCACGAGTCGCCACACCGCCGTCTGTCCGGTCAGCGGCGTCGCGCCCGGGCCTCCGCCTCGGCCCAGAGGCGCTGCGCCGGCGTGGCCAGCCCTGCGGCCGCGGCCGCACCCTGCGTCACCACGCCCCGGCGCCACGCATGCGTGATGGCCAGGGCCAGGGCGTCGGCAGCGTCGGCGGGCCGGGGCGGCGTGTCGAGGCGCAGGATCTTCGTCACCATCTTCGTGACCGCGGTCTTGTCCGCCTGCCCGTTCCCGGTCACGGCCGCCTTCACCTCGGTGGGCGTGTGCAGGGCCACCGGGACGCCCCGGCGGGCGGCGGACACGATGACGACGCCGGAGGCCTGCGCGGTACCCATGACGGTGCTGATGTTGGTCCCGCTGAACACGCGCTCGACGGCGAGGGCGTGCGGCTCGTGCAGGTCCAGCCACGTGTCGACGGCCTCCGCGATGACCAGGAGCCGTTGGTCGAGGCTCTGCCCCGCGTCGGTGCCGACCACCCCGACGGCCACGAGGGTGGAGCGCCGGTTCGGTTCGATGTCGACGACGGCGAGCCCGCAGCGGGTCAGCCCGGGATCGACGCCCATCACGCGGAAGGTCACGGGGCTGTCCGCCGCCCGGGGCCGGGAGGGACGATGTCAGTCGTCGTTCTCGAGCTCGGCCAGGACCTCGTCCGGGAGGTGCGCGTTCGAGTAGACGTTCTGGACGTCGTCGAGCTCCTCCAGCGCGTCCACGAGCTTGAGGAACTTCCGCGCGCCGTCGGCGTCCAGGTCCACCTGCATGGACGGGACGAACTCGACGTCGTCGGTCTCGTACTCGATGCTGCTCTCGTCGAGCGCGGCCACCACGGCCCGGAGGTCCTGCGGCTCGGAGACGATCTCGAACGTCTCGGCCGATTCCTTGACCTCGTCCGCACCGGCGTCGAGGACCGACATCAGCAGCTCGTCCTCGGTGAGGTCCTTCTTCGGCAGTGTCACGACACCCTTGCGCGCGAAAAGGTAGGCGACCGAGCCGGGATCGGCGATGGTGCCGCCGTTGCGGGAGATGCCGAGGCGCACCTCGGAGGCGGCACGGTTCTTGTTGTCCGTGAGGCACTCGATCAGCAGCGCCGAGCCCTGCGGTCCCCGGGCCTCGTACATGATGGTCTGGTAGTCGACGGCCTCGCCGAGCAGGCCCGCCCCGCGCTTGACGGCGCGGTTGATGTTGTCGATGGGGACGGAGGTCTTCTTGGCCTTCGAGACAGCCAGTTCGAGACCGGGGTTACCGGCGACGTCAGCGCCGCCGGCCCGCGCCGCGACCTCGATGTTCTTGATCAGCTTGGCGAAGGACTTCGCGCGCTTGGCGTCGATCGCAGCCTTCTTGTGCTTCGTTGTTGCCCACTTGGAGTGCCCCGACATGCCTACGCTTCTCCTCTGATCATCCGAATAAACAGTTCGTGGACCCGCCGCTCGCCGGTGACCTCCGGGTGGAAGCTCGTGGCCAGCAGGTTCCCTGAACGCACTGCGACAATCCTAGCGACCGGTTCCAAGTCCGTACCGGCGCCGTCCCCGTCCGGGGTGGGCCCGGGCTGCGGCGTCTCCGACGCCGGCACCTGCGCCAGCACCTCGACGTCCTCGCCCACCTTCTCCACCCAGGGCGCACGGATGAACACCGCCCGCACCGGATCGGTACCCGCCACACCCTGGGTGGCGGCGAGGCCGCTGAAGGCCAGGTCCGTCTCGAAGGACTCCCGTTGCCGCCCGAACGCGTTGCGCCGCACCACCATGTCCAGGCCCCCGAGTGTCTGCTGCGGGTTGCCGAGGCGGTCCGTCGACGGGTCCGCGAGGACGTCGGACAGCAGAATCATCCCGGCGCAGGATCCGTAGACGGGCATCCCGTCGGCGATGCGCTCGCGCAGCGGCTCCGCCAGCTCGAAGGTGCGGGTGAGCTTGTCCATCGTCGTCGACTCCCCGCCGGGGATGATCACGCCGTCCACGCCGGCCAGTTCCGACACCCGCCGCACGGGCACGGCACGCCCGCCCAGGGACTCGATGGTCGCGATGTGCTCGCGGACATCGCCCTGGACGGCGAGGACACCGACGACGACGCCGGACGGGGGCGGAGGAACCGGGGAGGACGGGGAGGTCATCCCCCAATTCTAGGTTCTCCCGCCACCGTTCCCGCCTGGGCGTGGGGGGCGCCTCCGCACCGCGTCCCGGGAAGGCCGGCGGGCCTGCGATAATTTGGAGGCATGAATCCCCTTCCAGTTCTCGTGGGCAAGGCCGCGCGCTTCGCCTCCCGCCTGCGCGGCGGCGGCTCCGCGTTCCCGGGCCTCGTGGTCGAACGCCTCGACCCCGGCTTCATGGGCCGCGCCCTGTCCACCCTCCCCCGCGGCGTCGTCGTCGTCAGCGGCACGAACGGCAAGACGACCACCACCAAGATGGTCGTGGAACTGCTCGAGGGCCAGGGCCTGACGGTGTTCACCAACCGCACGGGCAGCAACTTCACGCGCGGCGTCGCCGCGGCCCTGCTCGGCGAGGTCGACTGGCGCGGGCGCTTGAAGGCCGACGTCGCCGTCCTGGAACTGGATGAGGCCCACGCCGTGCACTTCGTGAAGCTCGTCCCTCCCCGGTACTCGCTGCTGCTGAACGTCCTCCGCGACCAGCTGGACCGCTTCGGGGAGATCGACGCGACCACGCGCCTGCTCGAGCGGATCGCACTCGCCACCACGGACACGGTGGTGCTGAACCGCGAGGATCCGCGCGTCGCCGGCCTGGCGGCGTCGATCACGGCAGCCGACGTCGTCTACTTCGGTCTCGACGCCTCCTTGCGGAGCACCTTCCCGAACGACGACGAACTGCGCGGCGCCGCGGGCACCGCACCGGCCTCGGCCCTGCCCGCCGACGTCGTCCTCGCGTCCGTGGACGGCAACTCGGCCACCTTCGAGGTCGACGGCACGACGACGCACACCGACCTCCGCCTGCGTGGCGTGTACAACATCTTCAATGCGGCGGCAGCCCTCGCGGCAGCCCGCGCCGTCCTCGGCGGCAGCGCGGACAGCGCCCGGCTCTTCTCCTCCCTCGCCGCCGTGGAGCCGGCGTTCGGCCGGGGCGAGAGCCTCGTCGTCGACGGCCAGGCCCTGGAACTGGTGCTGGTCAAGAACCCGAGCGGGTTCCGCCTCGGCCTGAAGTCCTTCGACCCCGCCGGGTGCTCCACGATGATCGCCATCAACGACAACTACGCCGACGGACGCGACATGTCCTGGCTGTGGGACGTCGATTTCGACTCGCTGGGCCTCGGCGGCGTGGACGTCGTCAGCGGGGTCCGTGCCTACGACATGGCGCTGCGCCTGAAGTACGACGACGTCCGGGTCGGAGCCGTCGAACCCGACACCACCGAAGCGCTCCGGCAGTTCATCGCGGCGTCCGCGGGACGACCGAAGCGCATCTTCTGCACCTACACCGCCATGCTCGCGGTCCGCCGCGAGCTGTCCAAGATCACGAAGGTCGAGGTGGTCTCCTGATGAGTGACGCCCCATCCGCTGCCGCCCTCACCGAGGCGCCCGCCGACCCGCAGAAGGGATCGCTGCGCATCCTGCAGCTGTACCCCCGCGAGATGAACATCTACGGCGACTACGGCAACGTCCTCGTGCTCCGGCAGCGCCTGGCCTGGCGCGGCTACGGCGCCGAGATCCTCGAGCACAACGCGGGCGACACGTTCCCGGACGACGTCGACATCATTGTGGGCGGCGGCGGGCAGGACAGCGGCCAGGTGGTCATCCAGGAGGACCTCCAGGCCATCGCGCCACGGCTGCGGGACCTCGCCGAGGGCGGCACGCCCATGCTCCTCATCTGCGGGCTCTACCAACTCTTCGGTAACAGCTTCCACACCGTCGACGGCGCGGTGATCCCCGGTATCGGGGTTCTCGACCTCGAGACCCGCGGCGGCGCCGAACGGCTGATCGGGAACGTCGTGGCCACGAGCGAGGAGTTCGGGGAGATCCACGGCTACGAGAACCACAGCGGACAGACCTTCCTCGGCAGCGGACTCAGGCCCCTGGCGACCGTGGTCAAGGGTGCCGGCAACAACGCCGAGGAGAAGCACGAGGGCGCCCGCTACCGGAACATCGTCGCGAGCTACCTGCACGGATCGCTGCTGCCCAAGAACCCGGCGATCGCTGACTTCCTCCTGCGCACCGCCGCCGAGCGGAAGTTCGGTGCGTTCGAGGACGGCGGCGTGGACGACTCGCTCGCCGAGCTCGCACGCGTGCACGCCGGCGCCCGGCCCCGGTAGGGACCGGGGCCGGGGGCCGCCTCAGGTCAGGGGATGTCGCTCCGCGCGGCGTCGCGCCACAGCTCGCGGGCGTCGTAGCGCGTCAGGAATCCCTCGTCCTCGAGCGTCCGTACGCTGTCCTTGACAGCCCGGAGGTAGCTTCCGTGGTTCCGGTACAGGCCGTCGAGTACGTCCTGGGACAGCGGCCGCTCGTAGCCCGCGATGAAGCAGAACGACGCCCCCGTCGCCATGCCGTACCAGGTGCTGGTCGGCGCGTCGAGGAACGGCGAGCGCAGTCCGCCCTGCACGTTGGCGAACTCGTCCAGCACGGGAGCCCCGTCACGGACCAGGATCGGCTCGGCGCGAGGCGGTGCGATGCCGTCCCGCACCCAGAGGTCGAGGTTGCGGAGCGCGGCATTGAAGAAGATGGAGCTGGGGAACCTGCTGCGCGGTCCCTCGTTGCACGAGGCCGGTGGGACATCGCGACCGGCCGCGACGATGTCCGCGGACGACGCCGAGAACGTCAGCTCGTCCGGCGTCGCGTGTCCGGCGCCGGCCATCTCGTAGTGCCGGTACCGGTCGCCCGGCTCGTCGCTGTCCGCACGCCGGGAGCCGATGCCGCGCAGGTAGTCGGACTGCGACATCATGCGCATGATGGGCACGCCGACGTCCTTGAACTGGCGGCGGGTGTCGGTGGCCGGAGGAGGAGGTTCGCACTGGTTCATCGGGTAGGCCCCGGCGAAGGCACCCCCCGCGACAGCGACGATGTAGGCGTCGTAGACGGGCTCACCGTCCGACTCGACGACGAGCGGGTGCACGCCGTTGATGTAGTTCACCAGGTACCCGCCGGTCTGGGAGTACCCGAAGCCGTAGGCGTACTCCACGCGGGACTCCCGCGCTCCGTAGCGGAGCGGGTTGTCGGCGTCGCTGCTCTTCAGCCACGCCCCCACCTGCGAGTAGATGTCCCAGATCAGCCCGTTCTCGGTGGTCCGGGCCGAGTCGGCGGCGACCGTCGCGCAGTTCAGCGGATCATCCAGCGGCAGCGGGTTCGCGAAGGAGAGGGACGCATACCGCTCCGGGTCGAAGTTCTTCAGGGCCTGGACGGCGATCGGTTTGGCGGTGATCCCCACCCAGGCGTCGCCGTTGGCCACGATCTGTTCGTGCGCCATGGCCCAGCCGATGTTGAGGTCGAACAGATTGCTCGGGTTGAGCATCTCGACAACGACGTTGCCGCTGAACTTCTGGCCCTTCGCAGGCTTTCGGACGAGCACGCGGGTGGTGTACGGGGCGTCCCCGGTGCGGATCTGGGCGGGGCCGGCGGCGGGCCACGTGTAGACGTTCGAGGTACCGCTGACCAGGTACTCCTCCTCCACGTATCCCAGCCGCGACAGGTCCTGCGGCACCTCCTGATGGTCGGCGGCGCCGAACGGGTAGGAGGCGGCGGTCGAGGCGAGGGGCCCCTCCACGGCGGGGATCGGCGTCGTACCGTCGGGCGTCGGGGCGACCGGAGTCGTGCCGACCGGCGTCGGGGGCGGTGCCCCGCCGGCGGGGCCGGCGGACACGCCGAGGCCCGTGAGCGCGAGGGACAGCGTCAGCAGGATGGACGTTCGGGAACGATGACTCATCGGTGCTCCTTCTCGAAGCCGGGCTGCGCTGCCCGGCTTGCCCCGCATCGCAGCGGCGTCGGTGCCGTGCGCTCCCGCCGGAGGATTCCCGATCCGGTCGGGCGGGGGATCATCAGGCAGCGAAGCATTCCGACAGTAGGGAGGCAGGCGCGACGCGGTCAAGGGTGGTGCGCACACGTGCAACAACGTGCAAAAGTTAGTTCCCATGAGCAACCCTTTCCTTGAGCCCAGCACCCTCGACTACCAGCTGCCCCCGTTCGCGGCCATCAGGGACGAGCACTACCTGCCGGCCTTCGACGCCGGTTTCGCCGAGCACCTCGCCGAGATCGATCGCATCACGGACTCCCCGGAACCGGCCTCCTTCGAGAACACGCTCACCGCCCTCGAGCGCGCCGGCGGCACCCTGGACCGCGTTGCGCGGGTCTTCTTCAGCAACTCGGTCAGCCACGCCACGGAGGCCATCCAGGAACTCGAGCAGCAGATCGCCCCCCGCCTCGCGGAGCACGAGGACAACATCAAGCTCAATCGCGCCCTGTTCGAGCGCATCCGGCAGGTCCCCCTCGACGGGCTCGACGCCGAGTCGGTGCGCCTCGTCGAGGAGTACCTGCGCAGCTTCGTGCGCGCGGGAGCGGAGCTCGACGACGACGCGCAGGCCACGCTGCGCCGACTGAACGCGGAGCTGTCGGCACTGAGCACCGAGTTCTCGCAGAAGCTGCTCAAGGACACGAACGATTCCGCACTGCTCCTCGACGTCCCCGAGGAACTCGACGGACTCTCCGCCGACGCGATCTCCGCCGCGGCGACCGCGGCGACGGAGGCCGGCCACGAGGGCAAGTACCTCCTGACCCTCATCCTGCCGACGGCGCAGCCTGCGCTGGAGTCGCTCACGGACCGGGACGTCCGCCGTCGCCTGCACGAGGCCTCCGTGACCCGCGGTGCACGCGGCAACGAGTCGGACACCCTCGCCGTCGCCGTGCGCATGGCCGCGCTCCGTGCCGAGCGCGCGGCCCTCCTCGGCTTCTACACCCACGCGGCCGCGGCGACCGACAACCAGACGGCGCCGTCGCTGGAGGCGATCCTCGACCGCATGCGGGTGCTCGCGGCGCCTGCGGTACGCAATGCCCGGGCGGAGGCCGCCGAACTCGAGGCGGAGGCCGGTCACGCCATCGAGCCGTGGGACTGGGCCTTCTACGCCGCAAAGGTGCGGAAGGCGAAGTTCGACGTCGACCTGGAGGCCCTGCGCCCCTACTTCGAGCTCGAGCGCGTGCTGAACGACGGCGTGTTCTACGCCGCGAACCGCCTGTACGGGCTGACGTTCACCGAGCGCCCCGACCTCACGGGCTACCACCCCGACGTGCGCGTGTGGGAAGTCTTCAACGAGGACGGATCCGGGCTCGGACTGTTCCTCGGCGACTTCTACACCCGCGACACCAAGAGCGGCGGCGCATGGATGAACTCCTTCATGGACCAGTCCCGGCTCGACGGCACGCAGGCGGTCGTCATCAACAACCTGAACATCTCGAAGCCGGGAGCCGGAGAGCCCACCCTGCTCTCCTACGACCAGGTGGTCACCATGTTCCACGAGTTCGGCCACGCCCTGCACGGCCTGTTCTCCGACGTCACGTACCCGCTCTTCGCCGGGACCTCCGTGCCGCGCGACTTCGTCGAGTACCCGTCGCAGGTCAATGAGATGTGGATCCTGTGGCCCGAGATCGTCGCACACTACGCGCGCCACCACGAGACCGGCGAGGCACTCCCCCAGGACATCATCGACCGCATCCACGCCGCGGGCGCCTGGGGTGAGGGCTTCGAGACGACCGCCTACCTCGGCGCGACCCTGCTCGACCTCGCCTGGCACTCCGTCCCGGCCGGTGCGGTGATCGAGGATCCGCTGGCCTTCGAGGCGGCCGCCCTCGCCAATGCCGGCATCGACTTCGCCCCGGTCCCGCCCCGGTACCGCACCTCCTACTTCAAGCACATCTTCGCCGGCGGGTACGCCGCGTCCTACTACGCGTACATCTGGAGCGAGATGCTCGACGCCGACACCGTGGAGTGGTTCAAGTCCTCGGGTGGGCTCACCCGGGAGAACGGCGACCACTTCCGGCGCGAGCTGCTCGCACGGGGCAACAGCATCGATCCGCTCGAGGCGTTCCGCCGGTTCCGGGGACGGGACGCGGACCTGCAGCCCCTGCTCGTGCGCCGCGGCCTCGCATGAGGCACCCGTCCGCCGGTGATCAGGCGTGGTGAGCATCGCCTCGTGCCAGCGGCTGCAGTCCGCCTGGTGCGCGGCCCTCGCGACGGCGACGGGCGGCAGGACCTTCTCCACGCACGGTGCCACGTGGGTGTGGCTGCCGGCGCGGCGGGAACTCATGATGATGTTCCCCGACACCGTCCGCGCCCACGCAGTCCGTCCGGCCCTGGCCGAGGGCACCAGGCTCGGCGCGTCCTCCGCACGCGTCTGGCTCAACGGCGCGGTGGACGGAGCCGAGCTCGCCGACCTCGGGTTCAGCCCGAGCTGGCAACCCTGGTGGATGGCGGCGCCCGTCTCCGCCGTCGTCCGGCCCGGGGACGACGCCGCCGTCCTCACCACCGACGTGCCCGACTACTCGGGTCCGCTGCAGCAGGAACTGCGCGTGGTCCGCTCGCAGCCGCGTCAGGCCTGGCATGCGGTGACGCGCGATCCCGACCACGGCACCATCTCGGGTGCGGCGTACTCGTTCTATCCGTCCGGGGTCTCCGGGCTGAAGGGACTGGGCGGCATCCACCAGCTGGAGGTCCTCCCCGCCTACCAGCGGCGGGGGCTGGCGACGGCGCTGCTGAGCGCCACCGCGCGCGCCGCCGGTGCGGCGGGGGCGGTCGACCTCGCGGTGAACGCCACGCCGCAGGGTTTCGCGTTCCTCTCCCGCCGGGGCTTCACGCTGCTCGGCCGCGGCAGGACGTACGCCCTGGGGCTCTGACCCGACGGCGACCCGTCGGGGCTCCCGGGAACGCCGAAGGGCCGCAGCCTCGCGGCTGCGACCCTTCGGATGCCCGGGTGGATTACCAGCCGCGCTCGGCCAGGCGGTGCGGCTGGGGGATCTCGTCGACGTTGATCCCCACCATGGCCTCACCGAGCCCACGGGAGACCTTGGCGATCATGTCGGGGTCGTCGTGGAACGTCGTCGCCTGGACGATGGCGTTCGCGCGCTCGGCCGGGTTGCCCGACTTGAAGATGCCGGAGCCCACGAAGACGCCGTCCGCGCCGAGCTGCATCATCATGGCCGCGTCCGCGGGGGTCGCGATGCCGCCGGCGGTGAAGAGCACGACCGGCAGGCGACCTGCTGCGGCCACCTCCTTCACGAGCTCGTACGGGGCCTGCAGTTCCTTGGCGGCCACATACAGCTCGTCCTCGGCCATTGAGGACAGGCGGTTGATCTCGGAACGGATCTTGCGCATGTGCATCGTCGCGTTCGAGACGTCGCCGGTGCCGGCCTCGCCCTTCGACCGGATCATCGCGGCGCCCTCATTGATGCGCCGCAGGGCCTCGCCGAGGTTGGTGGCACCGCACACGAAGGGGATCGTGAACTTCCACTTGTCGATGTGGTTGGTGAAATCGGCGGGGGTCAGGACCTCGGACTCGTCGATGTAGTCGACGCCGAGGGACTGCAGGACCTGTGCCTCGACGAAGTGGCCGATCCGCGCCTTGGCCATGACCGGGATGGAGACGGCCGCGATGATGCTGTCGATCATGTCGGGGTCGCTCATGCGGGAGACGCCGCCCTGGGCCCGGATGTCCGCGGGTACCCGCTCGAGCGCCATGACCGCGACTGCACCGGCATCCTCGGCGATGCGTGCCTGCTCGGCGGTGACGACATCCATGATGACGCCGCCCTTGAGCATCTCGGCCATACCGCGCTTCACCCGGTTTCCACCGGTCTGTGCTGTGGTGGCCGGATTTCCTTCAACGGTGGACACAACTTGCCCCTAAAACGTAGATAAAAGCTGACACTTCATGATACGCGCCCCGCGACGGTCACTGTGTCGCCCGCGGCCACCTCGCGGCGTTCGAGCTCATCCAGCAGCCGGTCGAGGTGCTCCTCCGGCCACGGCGGGAGCGGACGCGCAGCACGGTCCGCCGGTATGCCTTCCCGGGCGGCGGCTCCCCGCTCCAGCAGGAGCAACTCCGCCTGGGAGACGATGTGCAGGTCGGGTGGCAGGAACGCCGGGATGTGCGCCATCGGAGGTCCTTCCTCTCAGCATGAGTGGTCCCCCTTCAGACGGGTCCGACGACGACGAATCATCGCCGCCGCCGCGCGGGATCCGACACCCCAGGCCGAAGTTCTGCCGGGTGTAAGCCGGCGAAGCTCAGCCTTTGAGCAGGATTGGCCTCACGAACCCATTCGTCCGAAAAGCCGCTGATAGCGTCATCAGGACACCGCCGCGCGGCAGCCCCCACGGGGTTGGTCCGGGCAGCAATGCGACTAAGCAGCTGGGGAGCTTGCTCATGCATTCACGGGACCGTGAAGAACTCATCGTCGGAAACCTGCCACTGGTCGGGTATCTCGTGTCGTCCCTGTGCGCCCGCGCCACGCATCTCTCGCGGGAGGACCTGGCGTCCGTCGGAGCGATCGCGCTCATCACCTCGGCGGACTCCTTCGATCCCACGCTCGGCGTGCCGTTCGGCGCCTACGCACGGCGCCGCATCACCGGCGCGTTCGCGGACCAGATGCGGTCCAACGACTGGGCGCCGCGCTCCGTCCGACGGCGGATCGGCGACACCCTGGGTGCGCAGGACTCTCTGGCCGCCTCCCTCGGGCGCACGCCGACGACGGACGAGCTCGCCATGACGCTCGGCATCAGCCGCCAGGACGTCCATGCCGCGCTCGACGACGCCGCCCGCTCCGTGCGCGTCCTCGACGACACGGTGCTCGATCTCGTCCCGTCCCTCGAGCAGCTTCCCGAGGCGTCGCTTCTGGCCGACGAACAGATCCGCCACCTGCGGGCCGCCGTGGCCCATCTTCCCGCCCGGATGCGTCACATCATCGAGCAGGTCTTCTTCGAGGGGCGTTCCGTGACGCACGTCGCCGCCGAACTCGGCACGACGCACTCGGCCGTGTCACAGCAGAAGTCGGAGGCGCTCCGGTTGCTGCACGACGGACTCGCGACCCATTACTCCGACACCCCCGGCGTGGCATCCGCCCCGACCTCCAGGGTGGCCCCGAAGCGGCGCACCGAGTACCTCACGGCCCTGGGCACCGCACTGACACCCCCACGCGGCCACACGGCCGCATTCTCCGGTGCCCGGCCGGTCCTCGCCTCCGTGTCCTGAGGCGGACGGGAGGGGTCAGGCCGCCGGCCTCGGTTCGCGGGACTGCCGCCGGACGGTGCTGATGCGCTGGTAGACGGTGACGAGGCTCGCGACGGCCAGGATGACGAGCACCGCGAGCAGGAACCCCTCGGGCAGCCCCAGCCCCGTGAGGCCGGTGACGACGAGGACGGACACGAGGCGCTCGGCGCGCTCGGCCAGTCCCACGTTCGCGGTGAACCCGAGCGACTCCGCCTTGGCCCGCGCGTAGGACACGATCATGCCGAGCACGAGGCAGGCCAGGGCCGCGACCGCGACGGGCGTGTTCTGCCCGCCCGTGAAGAACCAGATGGCGACGCCGGCGAAGAGCGCGCCGTCGGCGATGCGGTCCAGCGTGGAGTCGAGGAAGTTGCCCCAGAGTCCACTGTGGCCCTTGATCCTCGCCATGATGCCGTCGACGACATCGGAGAACACGAACGCCGTGATGAAGAGCGTGCCCCAGAACAGGTGCCCGAGTGGGTAGAACACGAGTGCGCCAACGGCCACGCCGATGGTGCCGGTGATGGTCACGGCGTCGGGCGTGACCCCCCATTTCAGGAGCAGCCGCGCGAGGGGCGTGAAGAGCCGGGTGAAGAAGCCCCTCGCGTACTTGTTGAGCATCAGGACGCCGATCCGGCCCGGTCTTCGACCCACGCCGCTGCGACCTGCTCTCGCACGTCACCGAGCGTCTGCGTGATGGCCTTGGTCTGCGCGATGATCGGCAGGAAGTTGCCGTCCCCACCCCAGCGCGGCACCACGTGCTGGTGCAGGTGGGCGGCGATCCCGGCGCCACCGGTGACGCCCTGGTTCATGCCCAGGTTGAACCCCGACGGGTTGGAGACCCGGCGCAGCACGCGCATCGCCGTCTGGGTGAGGGCTGCGATCTCCGCGGTCTCGGCGTCGTCGACGTCCGTGTAGTCGGGTACGTGACGGTACGGGCAGACCAGGAGGTGCCCGGCGTTGTAGGGGAAGAGGTTGAGCAGGACGAAGGCGTGCGCGCCCCGATGCACGATCAGGGCGTCCTCGTCGCTCAGCTGCGGTGCACGGCAGAACGGGCACGACTCCTCCGTCGTCACCTGGTCCTGCCCGCCCTTGATGTAGGCGAGGCGGTGCGGGGTCCACAGCCGCTGGAAGGAGTCCGGCACGCCGGCGAGTTCGAACCCGTCGGTGACCTCCCGGTCACCCGGATAGACCGCCGGCGGCCCGACGGAGGTCGTGTCCGGACTGTCGGCGTCGGCCATCAGAGTGTCGCCTCCCTGCTGCGAACCGCCTCCACGATCCGGCGGACGGCCTCGTCGACCGGCACCTGGTTGTCCTGGCTGCCGTCGCGGAACCGGAACGAGACCGCGTTCGCCTCCTGGTCCTCGCCTCCCGCGATGAGGACGAACGGCACCTTCTCCTTGCTCGCCGTCCTGATCTTCTTCGGGAACCGGTCGGAGCCGGCGTCCACCTGCGCGCGGATCCCCTCGGCCTTGAGCTTGTCGACGACGTCGAACAGGTAGTCGTTGAACGCTTCCGCCACGGGGACGGCGAGCACCTGCACCGGTGCCAGCCAGGCGGGGAACGCCCCGGCGTAGTGCTCGGTGAGGACGCCCATGAAGCGCTCGATCGAGCCGAACAGGGCCCGGTGGATCATGACCGGGCGCTGGCGGGAGCCGTCCGCCGCCTGGTACTCGAGTTCGAAGCGCTCGGGCAGGTTGAAGTCCAGCTGGATGGTGGACATCTGCCAGGTACGGCCGATGGCGTCGCGCGCCTGGACGGAGATCTTCGGGCCGTAGAACGCGGCTCCCCCGGGGTCAGGGACGAGTTCCAGCCCCGACGCCTCGGCGACCTCCTCGAGGGTGCGGGTGGCCTCGTCCCAGATCTCCTCCGAGCCGACCGACTTCTCCGGGTTGCGCGTGGAGAGCTCCAGGTAGAAGTCGTCCAGGCCGTAGTCCTTGAGCAGGCCCAGCACGAAGTTCAGCGTCCCGGTCAGCTCGTCCTTCATCTGCTCGCGGGTGCAGTAGATGTGGGCGTCGTCCTGGGTCATGCCCCGCACGCGCGTCAGGCCGTGCACCACGCCGGACTTCTCGTAGCGGTAGACCGAGCCGAATTCGAACAGGCGCAGCGGCAGTTCGCGGTAGGACCGCCCGCGGGACCGGAACACCAGGTTGTGCATGGGGCAGTTCATCGGCTTGAGGTAGTAGTCCTGCCCCGGCTTGCGGACCGTGCCGTCCTCGTTCAGCTCCTCGTCGACGTGCATGGCGGGGAACATGCCGTCCCGATACCAGTCGAGGTGCCCGGAGACCTCGTAGAGGTGCCCCTTCGTGATGTGGGGTGTGTAGACGAATTCGTAGCCGGCGTCGGTGTGGCGCTGGCGGGAGTAGTCCTCCATCGCCTTGCGGATCACGCCGCCCTTGGGGTGGAACACGGGCAGGCCCGAGCCGAGCTCGTCCGGGAAGGAGAACAGGTCGAGTTCCGTGCCGAGGCGCCGGTGGTCGCGCCGCTCGGCTTCGGCCAGCCGCTCCTGGTAGGCCTTGAGGGCGTCCTTGGTGGGCCACGCCGTGCCGTAGATCCGCTGCAGCTGCTTGTTCTTCTCGCTGCCGCGCCAGTAGGCGGCCGCCGACCGGGTGAGCGCGTACGCATTGGAGATGAGCTTGGTGTTCGGCAGGTGCGGACCGCGGCACAGGTCCCTCCAGACCACGTCGCCGGACTTGCGGTCGACGTTGTCGTACACGGTCAGCTCGCCGGCTCCGACCTCCACGGAAGCGCCGTCCTCGTCCGTGGCGCCGCCCTTGAGGCCGATCAGCTCGAGCTTGTACGGCTCGTCCTTCATCGCCTCGCGGGCCTCGTCCTCGGACACCACCCGGCGGACGAAGCGCTGGTTGGCGTTGACGATCTTCAGCATCATCTTCTCGAGCTGCTTGAGCTCGTCGGGCGTGAAGGGCTCGTCGACGTCGAAGTCGAAGTAGAAGCCGTCCGTGATGTACGGGCCGATGCCCAGCTGGGCCCCGGGGCGCAGCTGCTGCACGGCCTGCGCCATGACGTGCGCGGCGGAGTGGCGGAGGACCTCCAGCCCGGCGGGGTCCTCGAGCGTCACGCCGTCCACCGCGGCGCCGTCGGACAGCTCCTGGTCGAGGTCCACCAGGGTGCCGTCGACCCGCATGACGACGACGTCGCGCCGCTCGGAGAACAGCTCCGTCCCGGTGGTGCCCGTCGTCGCCTGCGTCTCTTCGCCGTCGACGATGAGTTTCATGGGCTGCGGCGCTGACACGGAGGGTCTCCTTGGGGAATCGGAACAGGGGCGCCCGACAGGGCGGAACGGCACCCGGTGAGCCCGGGGACCGCCCTGCTGATCGTATCGGGTGCGCGCAGGGCCGACCAACAGGCCCACCCGACGGCGACGACGCGAGCGTCATCCGGGCGCTAGCGCTCCCGCCGCACCCGCAGCTCGTACTCGATGAACGCGTCGATCATGGCGCGGTACGTCTGCTCGACGACGCTCGGGTCCACGCCCTGCTTGGCCGCGTAGCCGCGGACATTCGTGATGACCTGCTCCACACGGGCCGGGGCGCGGACCGAGGCGTCGTCGTGCTTGAGGGCGCCGGCCCGCCGGACGAGGCGCTCGCGGCGGGAGATGAGGGCCACGATCTGCTCGTCCACCTCGTTGATGGCCACGCGGACGGCGGCCAACTGCTTCACGCTCGGGTCTTCCTCTGCTTCAGCCATGCCGAGAGCCTACCCGCGCGCGTCCCTGCCGCAACGGGTCGGCAGGAATGAGCCGGTGCGGTTCCGTGTTGACGACGGTGCGGGGCCATACCGGCCCCCCACCCTTCCAGCACCTACGCGCGGGGACGCCGCGCACAGACGAGGAGCACCGTGGACTACACGCCAGAAGCAGGATCCATCACCATGTTCTCCACCACGTGGTGCGGGTACTGCCGTCGCCTGAAGTCCCAGCTCTCCGCGCAGGGCATCGGCTACACCGAGATCAACATCGAGGAGGTCGAGGGGACCGCCGAGCTCGTCGCGTCCCTCAACGGCGGCAACCAGACGGTACCGACCGTGATCTTCCCCGACGGGAGCACCGCCACGAACCCGTCACTCGCCGAGGTCCGGGCGCGGATCGCCGCGTAGGTCCGGCGCCCTCCGCGGCACCGCGCCGTCCCCATATGCTGGGAGCGGCAGGTCGGTCACCCGGCCGCCGCCCCCAGCGGAAGGACAGCAACACATGGTGCACAAAGTTCAGGGCGTCGTGGTACGGGCGAAGGATGCCCCCGCCACGCTCGAGACCATCCTGGTCCCGGATCCCGGGCCCGGCGAGGCGCTCGTCGACATCCTCACCTGCGGCGTCTGCCACACGGACCTGCACTACAAGCAGGGTGCCATCAACGACGAGTTCCCGTTCCTGCTCGGCCACGAGGCCACCGGCGTCGTGAGCGCGGTCGGCGAGGACGTCACGACGGTGGCTCCCGGAGACCGCGTGATCCTGAACTGGCGCGCCGTCTGCGGCGAGTGCCGGGCGTGCCGCCGCGGTGAACCCCAGTACTGCTTCGACACGCACAACGCCACCCAGAAGATGACCCTGGAGGACGGCACCGTCCTCTCCGCGGCCCTCGGTATCGGCGCGTTCGCCGAGAAGACCCTCGTCGCGGCCGGCCAGTGCACCAGGGTGGACCCGGAGGCCGACGCCGCGGCCGTCGGCCTGCTGGGCTGCGGGGTCATGGCGGGGATCGGCGCGGCCATCAACACGGGCAACGTCTCCCGCGGCGACTCGGTCGCCGTCATCGGCTGTGGCGGCGTGGGCATCGCCGCCGTCGCCGGGGCGAAGCTCGCCGGGGCCACGAGGATCATCGCCGTCGACATCGACGACCGGAAGCTCGAGCTCGCGAAGGGACTCGGCGCCACGCACGTCCTGAACTCGAAGGACGACGACCCCGTGGAGGCCATCCGCGCGCTGACCGGCGGCAACGGCGCCGACGTCGTGATCGACGCCGTCGGACGCCCCGAGACGTACAAGCAGGCCTTCTACGCCCGCGACCTCGCCGGGACCGTCGTGCTCGTCGGCGTTCCCAGCCCCGAGATGACCATCGAACTGCCGCTGCTCGACGTCTTCGGCCGCGGCGGCTCCCTCAAGTCCTCCTGGTACGGGGACTGCCTGCCCAGCCGGGACTTCCCCATGCTCGTCGACCACTACCTGCAGGGCACCCTCGACCTGGACGCCTTCGTCACCGAGCGTATCCGGCTCGATCAGGTGGACGAGGCCTTCGACAAGATGCACGGCGGCACGGTGCTCCGTTCGGTGGTGGAGCTCTGATGGCCGCGCGGGTGGAACACCTCGTCACCTCGGGCACCTTCTCGCTCGACGGCGGCACCTGGGAGGTCGACAACAACGTCTGGATCGTGGGCGACGACGACGAGTGCGTGGTCATCGACGCGCCGCACGATGCCGCGGCGATCGTGGAGCGGGTCGGCGGCCGGACGGTCCGGGCAATCCTCCTCACCCATGCGCACGACGACCACATCCGCGTGGTCGGCGACCTCGCCGACGCCGTGCACGCGCCGATCCACCTGCACGACGGCGACCTTCCGCTGTGGGACATGGTGTTCCCCGACCGGACGCCCGACCGGTCGATCCGCGACGGCGACACGATCGCGGTGGCCGGGGTGGCCCTGCGGGCACTGCACACCCCTGGCCACTCCCCCGGCTCCGTGTGCTACTACCTGGAGGAGGAGGGCACCGTCTTCACCGGCGACACGCTGTTCCAGGGCGGGCCCGGCGCCACGGGACGCTCCTACAGCGACTTCCCCACGATCGTCGAGTCCATCCGGACGAAGCTGCTCACCCTGCCGACGGAGACCGTCGCCCGGACCGGGCACGGGGACAGCACCACCATCGGCGACGAGGCCCCGCACCTCGAGGAGTGGATCCGGCGCGGCTCCTGATGCCTTCGGCGTCCGGCCTCAGGACAGGCCGGACGCCATGGGTGTGTCGACGCGGGGCTCCCTCGTGCCGCCCGAGAGGCTGACGACGTCGGCGTACGCGGCCAGCAGGGCGTCCTCGACGGCGTCGACGGCCACGCCGGGAGCAAGGTCCTCGACCGAACCCGCCGTGGAGGGACGCCACGGAAGCCCCAGGGCCGCGTAGGCGTCGGTCAGGACGGCCCGCAGGGGCGCCGCGTCCTCGACGACGATCACCGAGGAGAACAGCCACGCGCCCGCGACCACCCGCTGCGCGGTCCCGACGAGCTTGATCGCCGGGACGCCGCCGAGTCGCCCGTGCACGCTGAACTCGCCCGGGCAGTACTCCCCCGGCACCTCGCCCACGCCGGCATCGATCCCGACGTCGCCGAGCACCCCCGCGAAGAAGTCCCCGAACGCCGCGAAGCGCGCCCGGGTCCCGGCGACGGCGTCGGGCGCCGGTTCGATGTGGTCGACCACGAGGCAACTCCGGTGGTAGGCGGCCGCTGGTCCGCCCGCCCAGAGGAAAAGCGGCGCGAAAACATGCCGGGGAAAGGAGGTTGCTTCTCC